>JAOAPT010000405.1 GCA_025463045.1 Candidatus Solibacter sp. | reverse complement strand
GAGCGCCCGCGTTTGCTTATCCGCAAAACTCTTAATCACTTCTACTCTAACCGTATTACGAAGGCCGTTATACCGCGTGCGTTATACCGTGTCAAAGCCCCAGCGCTGAGCGATCCGCGCGAAATTGCCCCGCCCCTCAGAAAGCTCACGCGCACCATCGCTTGCACTTGCCGCGCGTATTTCTGAGTCGAGGTGATCTGGCCGAACGCGCTGTTGAATTGATCCATCTGCGGAAGGCCGAAGGTGGGGTGATTGAACGCCTTCAGCGCGACGTTGTTGAGCGCATCGCCGCGCACGTTGGCGAAGCGGAAGGGCCAGGTCCGATAGTGATTCGCCGGGCGGGTGGAGCTGTTGCGCGTGAAGCCCGCGTTGATGTTGAACCACTGTTCGGCGGTGTGCGGGCCGGTCGCGATATCGCCGGGATCTCCGAAGAAGATCACGTCGCCCCAGGTCAGCGGCTGGCCGGATTGATAGATGTAGATCGACGAAACCTGCCATCCGCCGATCGCCGCATTTGACGAGCCGCGGCGCACCGCGCGGAAACCTCCCGCGCCGTCCGAAGGGCAGCTCGTAGAGCATCGCAACGTCACGCGATGCCGCCGGTCGGCGGAGGAGATCGCACGCTCCGGCAGCGGATCGGCGGGATTCAGAAATCCGTTCGCCGGCATATTCTTCGCCCACGTATAAGCCGCGTTCAAAGTAGTGCCGGCCCGAGCCATGCAGCTTATTAGTGCCGGAGCGAAGGCTCATCGTGACCATGCCGCCAGACGATTGGCCGGTGCGCGCGTCGAACGAGTTGGTTTCGATGCGCACTTCGCCTATCGCATCCACGGGCGGAACGAAGCCGGCGGCGACCTTGCCCTGCGTCGAGCCCTTGGTGGTGTTGGAGACGCCGTCGAGCGTGAAATCGATGGTATCGCTGGCGCTGCCGCCCATGCTGTAATCGACGCTGTGCGTCGGGTCGTAGGGACGGTTGAGCAGCATGTCGCCTTCGAAGGTCGTGCGCGGCGCGAGCGCGATTAGCTGGTATGGATTGCCATGCGCGATCGGCAGGTCGGTCATCTCCTTCGTGCCGAGCAGCATGCGATTAGTGCGTAACGTCAGTTAGCGCTTCAACGGGTCTTCGATCCACGGGGGAGTTGCCTGAATCAGACGGCCTAACTCGGGCTCGAGCTGTTCCATTTTGACCTTCATTTCCCACGCGATTTCGCGGTAGCTGAAGTGGCCCTTCACGCCGCTGCGAAGGCGGGAGATATACTCCGCCTCTGCGAAGTCCATCTTGAAGAGGAAGCGTGAGCGTGCGCCGAAGGGGAGCAGATACTCGTTGGAGGGAGTCGGGAGGCGGCGCATCTCGGCGAGCGCGGTGTTCATCGCCGACGTGTAGATCTCGGTCGCGCCCGACTCGGTGACCAGCGCCGGAGTGTCGAACCCGAGATTGCCGCTGTATGCCTGGCGGAACTTCTGGCATCGGCGGTGGCGATGTAGGTCACGATACGCCCCGACGTCGATCGTCAGGTCATACGCGTACAGGCCGCCGCGGAAGCCGCCGAGGATTTCGTCGCGGCGGGTGCGGCTGCGTAGCGCGACATCGAGCACCTCCGCGCGCTGGCGGTCGCTCCACGAACAGGTGAGGTCGTAGAGCTCGCGGAAGGGACGCGCTGTTACCGGATAGAGCAGCGTGGCGGCGATATCGGCGGGAACATTCGTCGGACGAATCAGGTCGACGCGATCGTTGGCGCCGCCGGCGCGCGCTGGCAGATTCTGCGCGGCCCACAGTCGCAGGTCTTCGCGCGATTGCACGCAATGCTCATCGGCGTCGGCGTGGCGCGCCAAGGTAGGCGCGACCGCCTCGGCTTTGGCCGCCGCGTCCCACACGCAATCCGGCAGCGCGGCGCAGGATTGCGCGATTTCATCGCCCAGGCCGCGCAGCTCGGCGTACTCGGCGGCCTTCAGGCGGCGGATCTGTTTCTCGACGGTGCGAATGCTCGCGACCTGGCCTACGTTGGTCGGCACGCCCCAAAAGAGCAGGTAGCGCGCGACGTCGAACGCGCGCGCGGCAAGATTGCGCTGGTACGCGTCGGGCTTCATGTCGTCGGGGCGGGGAAGGCGCTCGGTAAGCGCGGCGAAGGCGAGGTCCTTCACTTGCGAATAGGCGGCGAGCAGGCCTTCGGCCGCGGAGCGGTAGCGTACAGCGGCGTCCTCATCGAACTCCGGCGGCGTGATGAATCCCGAGCGCGAAAAATCCTGATAGCGCGACGACTTCGCCTGCCCGTCCCACAGCGGCTCCTCCTCGATTTCCGTGGCGGCGAGTTCGCTGATCCCCTCGAAGCACATTACAGTGTGGCCCAGGTCCGCGATCGAGGCGTGGCCATACTGAAAGTAGAAGCTCTCGAGGAATCTTTCGGAATCGTGGGACCGCACCCAGTCGATCGATTCACGAATCGAATCCGGCGACCGGCTGTAACGAGCCAGGGCGTAGGCGCTCTTTTCGGGCGGCATCGGCGCCACCGTGATCACGCGTTTGGTTGGGGTCAAGACGCTATGATAACAACGACCAACCATGGAGATTCGAATTCAACGCACGCACCCGCAGGCCATCCTGCCCTCGTACGCCCACGGTCCGCTGGAGGACGCGGGCATGGATCTGCACGCCGTGGAGGACACGGTGCTCGAACCGGGGATTCCGCGCCTTGTGCCGACCGGGCTGACGATCGAAGTGCCGTCCGGCTTCGAGGCTCAGGTGCGCCCCCGCAGCGGGCTCGCCTTCAAACACGCGATCACGATTCCGAACGCTCCCGGGACGATCGACCCGGGCTATCGTGGCGAGATTCGCGTCATCCTGCTCAATCTCGGGCGCGAGCCGTATACGATTCACGCGGGCGACCGGATCGCGCAAATTATCGTGGCGCGTTATGAGCCCGTGGAGTGGGTGGAATCGGGTCTCTCCGATTCGGCGCGCGGCGCGGGCGGCATCGGCTCCTCGGGACGGTAGCCTTTCTCCGCGATTCCGTCCAGAAAAACGCTGACCATCTGGTCGGCAGTCTGCCGCGGCTTGGAGATCGAAAACTGCTTGGGAAAGAGCAGCGTCACCAGGCCGTGATACGAGAGCATCCCGATCAATCCGCGCGCCGCCACATCGGCGTTGACCTTGCGAAACGCGCCTTGGCGCATACGCCGGCGGATGTAGCCGGTGACCATGTTGTAGAAGTTTGCGTAGAGGCGGTCGAAGAACAGATCCGCCATCTCGTGCCGCTCCAGCGAACCGAAGAGCAGCAGTCGCCCCAGTTCCGGATCTTCCTGGTAGCGGCGCAGAATGGCCTCGCCGATCGCTCCGAAAAAGGCGCGGTCGTCGCCGCTCGCGGCGAGTTCGGCGAGCGCGGCCGCGCTGGTCGACACCTCGCCGGCCTTGGCCTCGATGATCGCGCAGTAGAGATCGCTCTTCGTATGGAAGTGCTGGTAGAGGACGGGCTCCGTGACGCCGGCCGCGGCCGCCAGTTCCCGGGTCGTGGTCCCGCGGAATCCCTTTTCGGCGAAGACATGAATCGCCGAGCGGACAATATCGGCCCGCCGCTCTCCGCTCTTCATCCGGACTTTCATGATGGTCCTTGGGAAACGCTGGTCTTGCTTGGGAAACGATGGTCCTTGGGATACTTAGTGTTTGCTAAATAGAAGGATAACAGCCGCGCAGAGGCGCCGTAATCTTGACAATTCCTTGCTTTAGACTTATTCTAAATTTAGATTGTGTCTAAGTTCAGCGAAGAGCTCGCGCAGGCATTTCAAACCGTGTCGCTTCGCCCCACGGCGCAGCGTTACGCGGTGCTGGAGTTTCTGGCGCGGCGGCGAGTCCATGCGACGGCGGCGGAGATCTTCGATGCGCTCAATCGCGACGATCCACGGGCATCGCGCGCTACGGTCTACAACAATCTTCACTCACTCGCCAAGGCAGGGTTGGTGCGCGAGGTGCATGGCGAAGGCAAAGCCGCGCGCTTCGACGCCAGTCTGCACCCGCATCATCATTTCGTGTGCGAAACCTGCGGCGATATTGAGGATCTCCCCTGGTTCGATCTTCCGCCCGGCTTTTCACGCTCGGCTGCGGGAAAGCGCGAGGTCCGCGCCTACGAGATCGTTTTCCGCGGCGTCTGTGTGCGCTGCCGCGGCACGCGCGGAGTGAGATAATAAGATTTTCAGACCCAGTTTAAGAATTTAATTTTTAATCGTTTTTACTCGACTTTTTACTCTCAACAAGGAGCAACTAATGTTAGGTGTTGGACACAAGTTCCCGGCCTTCTCCGTGCAAGCCGCGGTCAGCCTGGAAAAAGGCAAAGCATTTAAGACGATCACCGATCAGGACTACAAGGACAAGTGGAAGATCTACTTCTTCTGGCCGAAAGATTTCACGTTCGTCTGCCCCACCGAGATCGCCGCGTTCGGCAAGATCAATCGTGACTTCGAAGATCGCGACGCGCAGGTTCTGGGCGGCAGCACGGATAGCGAATTCGTCCACCACGCATGGCGTACACACCATGCCGATCTGAAGGATCTGCCCTTCCCGATGCTCGCCGACGTGAAGCGCGAGCTCTGCCAGGCGCTCGGAATTCTCGATCCGCAGGAAGGCGTCGCGCAGCGCGCCACCTTCATCGTGGATCCCCAGAACGTGATCCGCTTCGTTTCGGTGAACGACCTTTCGGTGGGCCGCAATCCGCAGGAAGTGCTGCGTGTGCTCGACGCGCTGCAGACCGATGAACTCTGCCCGTGCAACTGGCAGAAGGGCGAAGAAGCCCTCATGGTCGCGATTTAACTTTGTCTTTTGGGGCGGGCTCACGCCTGCCCCACTCAAACTCTATGGAACTCGAACAGCTTCTCAACTCTCTGCCCGAATACGCCAAGGATCTGAAACTCAACATGGGCGGCGTCATGCGGCAGCCGGAACTCACCGGGCAGCAGGCGTGGGGCGCCGCGGTGTGTTCGGCGATCGCGTCGCGGAACTACCAGCTCGTGGAAAGCATCGTTCCCGAGGCCGCCAAACACCTCAACGAGCAGGCCCTGTTTGCCGCCAAGGCCGCCGCCGCGGTCATGGGGATGAACAACATCTTCTACCGCTTCCGCCACCTGAGCACGAATCCGAAATACGGAACGATGCCCGCGCGATTGCGCATGCAGGTAATCGGCAAACACGGCAGCGATCCGGTGGATTTCGAGCTGTGGTGCCTGACCGTTTCTGCGATCAACGGGTGCGGCGCGTGCGTCGATTCGCACGAACACGTCCTGCGGGAAAAAGGTGTGAGTGAGGAAACCGTGCTTGCCGCGGTGCGCATCGCTTCCACGGTCCACGCGATTGCGGCGATCCTGGATGCCGAGCCGGTGACTGCCCCTACGGCCTGACGGCGGTGGCGGCTTTCAGCTTTTTCTCGATGCGAACGATGTAGTTGATGGTCTCGCGGTATGGCGGCACGCCGTTGTATTTGTCGACCGCCCCGGGCCCCGCGTTGTACGCCGCGAGCGCATGACGCAGGCCATAGTTGTACTTCTCCAGCAGATCGCGCAGGTAGCGGGCGCCCGCATCGACGTTCTGCGCCGGGTCGTACGGATTCACGCCCAGCACCTGAGCGGTGCCCGGCATAAGTTGCATGAGTCCGATCGCACCTTTTGCAGATAACGCACTGACAGCCATGCCGCTTTCCGCCGCCATGACGCTCCGGACGAGTTCGCGCGGCAAGCCGTATTTATCGGCGGCAGCGTCGGCGAGTTCGAGGGGAGCAAGCGGCGGAGCGATTGTTGGACCGGTCCCGGTCTCCGGCGAGGGCAAGATCTCTACCGGCGGAGCAGGCGGCGCCGCGATGCCATCGTCTTCAAAGCCGCGAATCGAGGTCAAATTCATCTCGGCAAAACCGCTACCATAGTAAAGACGCACCTTGGCTCCGTCCGCCTCGTGCCGGTCAACATGCAACCGCGCTCCGCTGGCGAGTACCGCGTACTCTCCCGCGAAAGCGGGAGTGGCGGTCAAAATGCATATGAGTGCTAAAAGGCGCATCGGTTCCTAACTATTGTGACGTATTTTTCGTGGCAGGCGTGTAGGCTTTCTGATCATGATCGATCTGCTATGGTGAAGGGTCTTTTTTCGAAGGTATGCCGTTTCACATTCAACCTCTACGTGAATTCCTAGTTCGTCCCAGCCTTCCCGCATCGCTCTCGCGCATGACGGAGCTGGCCTATAACATTCTCTGGAGTTGGGAACCGATTATCCGCTCCCTGTTTCGCCGTTTAGATCCGGTGCTTTGGCGCGATTGCGGCTATAACCCGGTGCTCATGCTGGGCCGCGTCCCTCAGGCGACGCTGGAGCGCGCCGGGGCCGAGCCCCGCTATCTGGCCCTTTATCGCGGCGCGTGCGAAACTTACGACGCGCGTGTCCTCAAAGCGCCGCCGCGAGCCGACGGCAAACTGATTGCGTACTTCTCGGCCGAATACGGGCTTACCGAGTGCCTGCCGGTTTACTCGGGCGGGCTGGGAATCCTCTCGGGCGATCATCTGAAATCGAGCAGCGACCAGGATTACCCGCTGATCGGACTCGGGTTGCTTTACCAGCAGGGCTACTTCCGGCAGATGCTGAATCCCGACGGATGGCAGCAGGAACGCTACCCGATCAACGACTTCTATACGCTTCCCCTGGTGACCGTTAAAGACGCCGAAGGCCACGATCTCAAGGTCACCGTCAAATTGCCGACCGGCAACGTTTACATCCAGGTCTGGAAGCTGGAAGTCGGGCGTATCAAGCTCTACCTGATGGACACGAACATCCCCGAGAACGTGCTGCCGCAGGATCGCGACATCACCGATTCCCTCTACGGCGGCGACATCGATACCCGTATCCGCCAGGAGATCGTGCTCGGCATCGGCGGCATGCGCGCGCTCAAGGCCATCGGCCTCGAACCCACGGTCTTCCACATGAACGAAGGCCATTCCGCGTTTCTCGCGCTGGAGCAGGTGCGCATTTCCATGCGCGACCACAAGCTGACCTTCGAAGAGGCGCTGGAGGCGTCGCGCGCAAGCAACGTCTTCACGACCCACACCCCCGTGCCCGCCGGCATCGATATCTTCGACCCCGGCCTGATGTACCACTATTTTTCGGACTATTGCTCGGAAGTCGGCATCGATTTCCAGCAGTTGATGGCGCTCGGCCGCCGCAATCCGTACGACCGCGACGAGCGCTTCTCGATGGCCGTGCTCGCGCTCAACTCTTCAGCCTACCGGAACGCGGTCAGCCGCCTCCACCGCGACGTCTCGCAGGAAATGTTCCACGACCTGTGGCCGCAACTGCCGCTGTGGGAAGTTCCCATCACAGCTGTGACGAACGGCGTCCATCTGCCGAGCTGGCTGAACGGCGATCTCGCCCTCCTCTACGATCAATATCTGGAGCCGGACTGGCGCGACCGCTTCAACGATCCCGATATCTGGAAGCAGGTCGCGGATATTCCCGATGAGGAACTGCTCGAAGTCCACCGCCGCCGCAAGCGCCGCCTGATTTCCTTCGTGCGTCAGCGGCAGCACTCCTCGGCCGTGCGCCGGCAAGCTTCGTCCGTCGAAGTCCGGCGTTCCGCGGATGTGCTCGACCCCAACGCGTTCACGATCGGATTTGCGCGCCGGTTCGCGACTTACAAGCGCGCGACGCTGCTCTTCCGCGATGTGGAGCGGCTCAAGCGCATCCTGCTGAACAAAGATATGCCGGTGCAGATCGTGATCGCGGGTAAAGCGCATCCGAAGGACCAGCCCGGCAAAAGTTATATTCGCGAGGTCGTGCAGCTTTCGCGCGATCCCGAGTTGTGGAAGCACGTGGTCTTCGTCGAAGACTACGATATGAAGGTTGCGCGCGAACTCGTGCAGGGCGTCGACGTGTGGCTGAATACGCCCCGCCGCGGCGAAGAGGCCTGCGGCACCAGCGGCATGAAAGCGGCGATCAACGGCGTCCTCAATCTGAGTATTCTCGATGGCTGGTTCGACGAAGCGTACGAGACGTCCGGCGGCTGGGCGATCGGCGAACGCGAGCCCTATAGCGACGACCAGGACGCGCTTCACGCCTCCGCAATTTACTCGCTGCTCGAGAACGAAATCGTGCCGATGTTCTATGAGCACCGCGAACAGACGCCGCGCGAGTGGATGCGCCGCGTAAAAGAATCGCTGACTCACATCAGTCCGGAGTTCGATTGCCGGCGCATGGTCCACGAGTACATGACGCAGCTCTACGAGCCCGCTCACCTGGGCCACCTGCGCATGCGGCAGGGACAGTATCAATTGAGCCGCGAGAAGGCGCTCTGGAATTCGCGTGTCAAAGAAGTTTGGGATCGTGTGCGTTTCGTCGATGCCGGACAGGGACCGGGCGGCAGCATGGTCAGCGGCAAGCCGCTCCCCGTGCGTGCCGCGATCGAACTCGCCGGACTCGCTCCCGCCGACGTTCGCGTGGAAGCCGTGATCGGCCGCGTCGATTCCAACGGCCATCTCGAAGATACCGAAGTGATGGTGCTGCCGCCCGTCGAGCAGCAGGGATCAGTCGCCGTTTTCGCGAAAGATATTCTTCCGGAACGAACCGGCAGACTCGGTTACGCCTTGCGTGTTAGCCCCAATCACTATGACGATCCGCTTACGCGCCCGGTTGCCAGTTTGCTGAAGTGGAGTTCGCTGGGGTAGTTTACTGCGGTAAGGAAAGCGATAATAACGGAGGTTAGTACGGCTTCTTGCTTCGACTTGACGGATGTGCGTGCAAACCGCATCCGTTCCGTGGTACATATGTATTTGCAGCATAGGCGGGTTCCGACCTGTTGGTTGCTGGCGCCTCGGATCTCCCGCTCAACCCCTTGGCAACTCCACGACCCCCCGCCTGTGGGCGGATTTTCTCGTGTGACCTCGTAGGTTTCGATGCCAGTGTAGTGAAGTGGCGTAAATTGTTCCGATTCATAAGGTAAAGCGTTCATTCGTTCCCCCACAACACACGCTACGGAGTAACATCCCCATGGACAGCGATCGTAAGTACAGACAAAACGGGTACATGGACTCAAGCGAGAACAAAGGCTTTCGCGAGGGTCCGAAACCCCAAGGCCCGCGTCCTCCCTTGGACGTGACCGGCCCCCGGCTTCCACGCCTGGTGCAGCATGTCGCCGCCTCGCGGTGTTTCAACTGCGCCACTACGCTCCCGCCGGGCACCGATCTCGCGGGCACTTGCCCGAAATGCAATGCCGAGCTGCACTGTTGCAAGCAGTGCTCTCACTTTGAGCCGTCGACGCGGTTCCAGTGCCTCAAGCCGATCCCGGTGCGCATCCCGGTCAAGGACAAGGCGAACGAGTGCACACTGTTTACCCCGCGTGTGACGGTCGCCCGCGACGGCACGAACAATATGTCCGCGCCCCCGCCTCCACTCCCTTCGACGCACGCCGGCCCTCCGGCGCCGCGCAACGCCGACGACGCGCGCAACGCGTTCGACAAACTTTTTAAGAAGCTTTAAGCGGTCCGAGTCCAACTGAGCCGCGCTGCCAATCGGCTGCACCCTTGCGACCATGCACCGGCCGCTCATCCCACGCGCGGATTGTGGATACTAGGAGTTAGAGGCGGTTTGCGATGAGAAGAACGATTCAGGTGCGTATCAGCAAAGGCGAGCGCCAGTTCGTTGCCGAGTGTCTCGACCTGCCGGTAGTCACACAAGCGGTGACGCTGGATCAGTTGGCAACAAACATTCGCGAGGCCATCGGTCTTCACCTCGAGGGCGAGGATCTGACTGCCCTCGGTTTCTGCAGTAACCCGACGATCCTCGCGACCATGGAACTCGAAGCCGTCGCCTGACGAGCTCGACCGCGGTACTCTCCACACGGTATTCCGCCAAGCGTCCCGCTTTATACCAGAGGCAGAAATTCGCCCCAGGTTTTTCACGGAATAATGTCCAAGCTCAAATAAGGGTCGACCGCCTGTGGCTTGTGTCTCTTGGCTACGCCGCGCGTGTCATTTCGGGATCAATCCGTGGATGATCCTCGAAATGGAACGCCTGTGCAACTTGGCCTCACCACGGAAGGCGCGTCCGTCCTCAGTCTCGCCGATCGCGGCGAGATGTTCCTCGAACGCAATGGTGCTACGAATGGATCGATGGAACGTATTCGAGATTTTCTGGCGCAGAAGCGCTTTGCCTTCGTCGGAGTCTCCCGCCAGCCCAAGGATTTCTCCCGCGCCCTCTTCCGCGAATTCCGCGCGCGCGGCTACAACGCCATCCCCGTTCACCCGCAGGCCGATGCCATAGAAGGCGTGCCGGCCTTCCGCAGCCTGCGCGACATCGACCCGCCCGTCGATAGCGTGCTCCTCATGACGTCGCCCGCCGTCACCGAGACGCTGGTACGCGAGTGCGCCCAAGCCGGCATCAAACGCGTCTGGCTCTATCGCGGCGGAGGACGCGGAACCGGCACCGCCGAAGCCGTCCGCCTCTGCGAGCACAACGGCATCTCCGTCGTCCCCGGCGAGTGTCCGTTCATGTTCTTCCCGGAAACCGGTCTGATTCACCGCTTCCACGGCTTCGTCAGGAAGATCGCCGGCACTTATCCGAACTGATTACTCGGCCTTGTGATTATCCAGCTTCCCGTCCCACTGGATGTAAAAAGTGCAGCGCGTCTTCGACGTGCACGCCAGGCGCTGCACTTCTTTGGCCGGCAGAAATGCGAAGCCGCCCGCCTCGAGCAGTTTCTCCGGGCCGCTGCCCACCTTCACTGCAAGCTGCCCTTCGAGGACCACGATGCGCTCGTTCACGCTGTGCCAGTGCGGCGCGAAAACGTGTCCCGCCGGATAGCGCACCAGCAGTTCCATTCCACCGGTCTGCGCATCCTGTCGCAAGAAGACGTTCTCCGAGCCAGGCGGATCACCCTTATCGTGAGTCCATTTGGCGTCGGCCAGGTTGGCCGTCACCGACTGTGCGAGGGTGATCGACGCCGTCAACAGCAGGAGTGCGAGTTTCATGCCCCGAATATTATCGGAGTCCGGACTTAGCTGTCTTGGAAAAATGCGACAAAAAGTGGCGCGCGAGTTCGTTGCCGGAAACCAATGCCGCGGGCGGCTCGCCGGCAAACGCGCGGAAATCGCGGATCAGGTGCGCCTGATCGTAATACCCGCAGGCCGCCGCCGCTCCCACCCAGCCCTCGCTCTCCAACTCCGGGAACACACGCTGAAATCGCCGGATCCGCGCAAAGAATTTCGGCGAGAGCCCCACCTTTAGCTTGAAGCGCCGCTCCAACTGACGCGAACTCACCCCCAGCCTCTCCGCCACCCGCGCGACGTCGTCTGTGCCGTCGAACAGCCGGATCGCCTCATCCACCAACGCGTCCGTTTCCCCTCGCGTGCACGCAAGCAACGCCTCTTCGATCCCACCGACATCGCAACGATCCCCGATCCCTTTCAGCCCAAGCTCATCGAGCGCGATCGAGCGCCCCGTCAATTCCTCCGCCGGAATCCCGAGCAACCGATTCGCTCCCGACGGTCGCAGTCGGATTCCCACAATGTGTGCCGGCCCTGCAGTCCGCAACATCAGCGGCCCGGTAATTTGCCCCACGAGGAACGCCCGCGGCTGCGCTTCCCACACCCCGTCGCGCAACGCCTCGAACGGCCGCCCGAAATTGAGGATCAGCTCCGCCCGCCCGTCCGGCACCACGCGCTGTGCGCCGCCGTCCCCGGCATCCTCCAGTTCCCAATAACACTCCACGAATTCTCGCGCCGCCCCACTCGGAGCGATCTCCCGATATCGCATCACAGACAGGATAGTCCCCGAATAATGATCTGGTGAAGATTATTTGGCTAATGGCGAGGATTTAATAATGACGAGGAAAGACTTTGTGGGGACAGATGAGGCTCTGACCCTCGCAATGACTGTTTTTGCCTCGCCAAGGTCTCACGGAGCTCTCGCCGGCATGTGGCGGATGACGAGAGACTAATTTCCCAGGAGCTTCCGTCGACGGCGAGTTCATTCTCGGGTAAACATTACGCCGTCAGGGAGGATCGATCTTGTTTACACCAGTCTCTCGGGAGGTTTAATCGCCACAGGACGCAAGTCTGAGTCCCAACTCTCGTTCAGAATCCATTTGAATTCGGCTTCGAACCCGACGCCTAACCTCGGTCCTTCGCGAAACTCCCTGGGACAGGGTCCACCACGGGTAATGAAGTATCCGAAGTATGGCGACTCGCTGACGACAGAGATACTGTCACCGGCCGTGATTATCTCACCAACAAAAAAGAACCAACCGCCATAATGGTGTAGCCCATTGTCCAACGGGCCGTCCGCGACGGCCTCTGCTTCCTTGTTTGGGTCAATGCCAAGCCGCTGGAGTAGTTCCCTGAAGGCAGACGGATAGACTTCATCTCGTTGGGCCAATAGATTCCTACAGCCGACGCAGCCACAATTCTCCGCCCAGCCAGTTCTCAACCTAGCGTAGATCGCGGCAGTTGCTTCAGGATCGTAGCGGAACGTTTGGTCGTCTATTCTCATTTCCATCATCGGCATCTTTCCATTGTGAGGCAGACGCACGCACCCCGAATGAGACAGATGCGCTCAGCCCGCCATAAGTCGCGCAGTGTTTACTGATAGCTGTTGCCGACAGCCCATCGCACCAGCAATCCGAGCACAGGGGTCAAACGGCTTTCGAGGAAGTCTGGTCGGATTGCGGTTAGCGCCGGGCGCTACTCGGACCAGCGTGCTCCCGCCTGGTGCTGGGAGAAGGCATGTCGCTGGTGATGATCGGCGTTGTGCTCGGGTTCGTAGGCGGCGCTCGGAGTGGGGCGATTGCTGAGCGGGATGCTCTTCGGCGTGGGCGCGGGCGATCCGCTCAGTCTTGCGGCGTCGGCGTTGATGCTCTCGGCGGTCGCGCTGCTGGCCTGCTATCTGCATGCGCGCGGGGCCACGCGCGTCAATCCGTTGGACGCGTTGCGCGAGGCGTGAGCTTCCGTACCGAACCGGGAGCAGGCGGCGCGCATCTAATTCTGCAGGGGGTACAGAATATGAAGACCCAACGATCCGCTGAACTGGTTGTCGCTGCCCTCGCGATGCTCGTTCCCGGTTTTTCTGCTACCGCGCCGAAAGTCAAAGGCGCGCCCACCGAGATGGTGATTACCGTGCAACCCGCTCATCAGGGAGGAAACGCGCCCCAGCGCCTGGAGGCTGCCGACGTGAAACTGATGCAAGGGAAGACGTCCGTGCACGTTACGGGCCTGGACCGACTTTCTGGCGATCTGGCGGACATGCAATTGTTCGTTTTGCTGGACGATTCCACGCGCTCGTCCGGCCTCGGCATCCACCTGCCGGAACTGAAGACGTTCCTCCAATCCCTGCCCGCCACAACGCAAGTCGCCGTGGGTTACATGCATAACGGAACGTTCGCGCTGCAACAGGGTTTCACGGCGGATCACGCCAAGGCGTCCGACTCCTTGCGCCTGCCGGCGGCCATTCCCGGCGAGAACGGCAGTCCCTACTTTGTCGTCAGCGATCTCGCGAAGCACTGGCCGTCGGAGCAAGCGACGCCCCGCCGGGCAGTGCTCATGTTGACGGATGGCGTAGATCGCTACTATGACACGCAGGTCATGGACGATCCCTACGTGGACGCCGCGGTGAAAGATGCGCTGCAAAATGGCGTGATGGTCTATTCCATCTACTTGCGCGGCGCCGGATTTTACGGCCGCGGCGGCTGGGCGACTACGCTCGCGCAGTCGCGGCTGAACGAGCTGAGCCAGGAGACCGGCGGCTATTCCTATTGGGAGAATTTCAGCGACCCGGTGACGATTACACCGTTCCTGAATGATTTTCAGAAGCGGCTGGGGAATCAATACCGGCTCTCGTTTCAAGCGGTGACCGGGCATGGCTCGCGACCCGTCAAACTCGGGACGGAGGTGCCGGGAATAAAGATCGAGGGCCCGTCGCGGGTCTATGTGCAGTAGGCCTGCCGCTCACTCCACCTGCATCGAGATGGAGAACTCCATGGCGGCGCGGGCGGAGCCGCGGAAGGTGCCGCTACCAGCGAGGCGAGCAGCGGGTCGCTCGGCCGCCGCTAGGGCCACGTGCGAGGCCGCCACTGCGAGAGCGCGCGACGGATCGTGGCCGCGCCAGCCGGCGCCTTCCACGTAGACTTCCGCCCACGCGTGCAGGTCGCCATTCTCCTGCAGAGAGGAATCGCGTTGTAACCGCTCACGAAGCGCGCGGCCAGCCCCACGGCGCGGCACGCCGAAGAGAACGGCACTGCCAGATCGCGGCAGGAACCTTCGCCCTCGCGCAGCGTGGTTTCGGCTGCATGTGGGGGCCCCACTTTGCGGATCACGTGCCGCGTGTCGGCGAACAGGCGCTGGTTGAGCGCCCGAGGAAACGCAGGGTCTGCCATCCGCTCTCCGCGGCCACGGATTCCGCCAGCGCGCGTACGGTGGCCGGAGGATCCTCGCGCAGGTATGGCGCCAGGGGGGGCCGCAACGCTGTCGCGTATTCCATGGGCAGCCGCAGATCGAAGGGCGTGAGCAGGTAATCGAACGGGTTGTCGCGCCTCAAGGGCGAGGTGACTGGTACGCGAAGCTGGGATATCCAATATATCCAATGAGATCGCACGCTTAGAGTGCGTCATGCTGCTGGATCGCCTCGTCCGCGCGGAAACCTCCGCATTCTTTGGGTAGGTAACAACTCCCAGCACAGCTGCATTGCGTGCG
>JAOAPT010000360.1 GCA_025463045.1 Candidatus Solibacter sp. | reverse complement strand
CAATGCGGTGGTAACGGTCATGTAACACAAAGTACGGCGGTCGGCGCAGTAGGTCAGCAGCAAAGCTGGATAAAATCTACCACCATCGAGGCGCAATAGCAATTCGACCGGGCCGCTTGTCGGACCGCTTCCGCTTTCATGAATGTACCTTTCGAACCGTCCAGCGGCGCGCCTGCTCGCAGTCCGAGGCGTCGAACATTGGCCCAACGAGAGCCTGGCCGAGACGACCGCCCGGGTCTTGGGGATCAGTCGCCGAGAACTGCGGACGCGGTTCTGGCTGCCGGCGGGACAATGGCAGCTACAGGCAATGCCGGATATCGGTTACCCAGTCGCCCGGGTTTTAGGAATCGCGAGGCGCTTCACAGCACAGCCTGCGGATATGGTAGTCGCTCGGCGGTTTAAGATGCACCACTCACAGGCGAAATTCGTGAGAGGATTGCCTTGTAGGAGATGAACATGACCAAACATCGTATTATTGGTGCCGTTGTCGCTCTCGTCGGGGCGGCTACGGTGTGGGCCGCGGACAAACCTGTGATGGTGGAATTGCGAGATGCGAAGGGAGAGAACGTTGGCACCGCCACCGTCAGCGAGAGCAAGAGCGGTTCCGGCGTTGCGATTACGCTAAACCTCAAGAACCTGGCGCCCGGGGAGCATGCCGCACACATTCATCAGGTCGCCAAGTGCGAGGGACCAGCCTTCACTTCGGCCGGTCCACATTTCAATCCTGACCAGAAGCACCACGGGTTGCAGAATCCGGAGGGGCCGCATGCGGGTGACATGCCGAACTTCACTGTCCAGGCTGATCGAACGGCGAAGGACACACTCCTGGATCCGCGTGTAAACTTGGGCGATGGCGACCACTCCGTGTTCGTCAACGGTGGAACGGCCTTGGTGATCCACGCCAAACCCGATGACATGAAGTCGGACCCAGCCGGTAACGCGGGAGACCGGATCGCTTGCGGCGTGATTACGAAGTAGCCCGGTTTGTCGCCGGGCCAGCCCTGTGCGGCACTCCAGAGCCAACTCCCGTCGTCGCTCGCACGCACCACCTGCCCAGGGCCGACTGATTCCGCTCTATCGAATCTTCGCCGCCAACCTGTGCGTCGACCTCCTTTCGAGAGCGGCCTGCTCGCAAGCGATGCCTCGCCCCAAACCCTGCATCTGGGGTCGCCTGCATCTGGTTCGAATGATGCTCGCTGCCGGTCTGTTTCTAAACCTGCTCCCCATACGCTGGTTTGATCCGTGGGGAACGATCGCGGAAAATCGCTAACCGTGGCTGCTGATCCTGGTTGCGGTGGCGGCAAGACGACGGATTGCATCCATATCTTTGCGATGTCCCGTTCTCCCATCGCGGAGAAGCAAGTCTTGGCCGTCCGCCGCTCAGCCCTTCTCCGTCGGAGCCTGTTAGCGAGGGTCCGTTCGGTGTCGCGGCGGGTGGGTTGCTGGTACCGGGTAACGAGGCATATCCTCCGCCCCACTGAGTAGAATTGAAATCATGAACCGCTTTGCCGTTCACCCGCTGGCACTCATCCTTACGGCGGTCGCTTCCGCGCAGAGCATCCCCACGCCGCTGCATTCCACGCCGCTGGCCTCCACACAGCATCCCGCGCTCTTCCTGGTTGGCGATTCGATCATGAAGACCGGCGCCGGCGACGGTGAGCGCGGCCCGCGGGGCATGGGCTACGAACTCGTTCCGATGTTCGACGCAACCAAGATCCACGTGTATAACGAGGGTCTCGGCGGCCGCAGCAGCCGGGGATATCGCGAAGAGGGCGCATGGGCGAGCGTTCTCGAACGCCTGCGACCCGGCGACTACGTCCTCATCATGTTCGGCCACAACGACGCGGCCAACTCGCAGAATTATCCCAATCGCAAGACACTACCCGGAGCCGGCGACGAAACCCGGGAAACCGAATCGTCCGTCACCCACAAGGCGGAAACGCTCCATACCTACGGCTGGTATTTACGCCAGTACGCGCAGGATGCCAAGGCGAAAGGCGCGACGCCGATCCTCTGTTCGCCGGTGCCTCGGAACACGTGGATCGAAGGACGGATTGCGCGAGGTTTCGATGGCTATGCGGCGTGGGCGGCCGATGCCGCGCGCATGGCCGGCGCGCGCTTCCTCGACCTGAACACCCTTGCCGCGAACCGTTACGATGCACTCGGCAGTGAGACGGCCGCCTCCTATTTCAACGATGTCCAGCACACCACGAAGACCGGCGCGCGGCTGAATGCCGAAGCGGTGATCGAGGGGCTCAAGACGCTCAGGAATCTCCCGTTGGCCAAGTTCATCGCCGCCGCCGATCAGCCAGCGCTGCCCGCGCTCTATGTTCTGGGCGATTCCACCGCGGCAGAACAGACCCGCGTGCCGACTATTCAAGGATGGGCCGTTCCGTTCCTGTCTTACTTCGATCCTTCGAAGATCAGGGTCGTCAATGCCGCCAGGGGCGGGCGCAGTTCGCGCACCTTCATTACGGAGGGTCTGCTCGATAGCGTGGTGGCCAAACTCCATGCCGGCGACATCGTACTCATCCAGTTCGGGCACAACGATGTGTTCCCTCTCAACGACAACGTCGCGCGCGGCTCGCTGCACAGCATCGGTGAGGAGACAGAGGAGATCGACAACAAGGTAACCGGCAAACACGAAGTGGTGCACACCTATGGCTGGTACCTGCGCAAGTTCGTCAACGATGTTCGCTCCAAAGGCGCCAGGCCAATCATCCTCACGCTGACGATCCGCGATCGCTGGGGCAAGGATGGCAAGATCGAGCGCCTGCCCGAGCCCGGTCTCGATCTCAGCAACACCAACCGGTTCACCGCTCCCAGCATCTACAGCGTGTGGGCCGCTGAAGTTGCCCGGAGCATGACTGTGCCGTTAATCGATGTCCACAATATGATCGCCGACCGTTACGATCGCGAAGGGCCGGACGTTGTCTCCACATATTTCAACAGCCCTCGCGATCCCACGCATCGAAATCCACTGGGCGCCGAAGTGGACGCTGCCATCACGCTCGCCGGATTGAAGGCGCTGCTCGGACCGGCGTTCAACGTATTTCTTTCCGATCGAGGAAAGGTCGTCGAGGCAGCAGACACGAAATACATTGTCCGGTAGTTCTATTGCCTCGCCGCTTTCAGAATCGCATTCAGCAAGCCCGGAAATCGCGCATTGAGATCCGCGCTTCTCACTGAGTTGATGAGGCGCGTTCCCTCCACGCGCGTCGCGATCACTCCGGCCTCCCTAAGCACTTTGAAGTGGTGCGAGAGACTCGATTTCGGCATGTCGATGCCGCACTGATTGCAAGGTTGCTCGCCCACTCCGGCGATGCTCTGAACAATCTCGATCCGTACCGGATCGCTCAATGCGTTGAGGATCTCACTCAACGTCAACTGGTCTCGCGACGGCTGCTTGGCCCTCATTTTTCAACCACTCTCCTACTATACAGTTGGATGCATCACACGGCCTGAAGGTTGAATCGTTCGAGAACACTCGAACATCAGTTCTAACAGACCAGTTATGTGGATCGTCAAACTTGCACTCGACCGCCCCTACACGTTCGTGGTGTTGGGCATTTTGATACTGCTGCTCGGCGCTTTCTCCGTGTCACGCATGCCTACGGACATTTTCCCGGTCATCGATATTCCGGTCGTCAGCATCATCTGGACTTATCAGGGATTGCCCACCTCCGAAATGGAAAAACGCGTCACCACATTCAGTGAATTCGTGCTGGCGCTAGTCAACGACGTGAAGTCCATCGAATCGCAAACGCTCAATGGAGTCAGCGTCGTGAAGATTTATTTTCATCCGACGGTGCGCATCGACGCCGCAATGGCGCAGGTGACTTCGGCGGTTCAAGGGATTCGCTTCCGCATGCCTCCAGGCATCAACCCGCCGTGGATTCTGCGCTTCGGCGCCGACACCGTTCCCGTAATCCAGTTGAGTCTTTCTTCAAAGACGCTTTCGGAAGCGGCGCTGTACGACTACGGCATCTTCCGCGTGCGACAGCAGCTCGCCACCGTGCCGGGTACGCTGCTGCCCGCTCCCTACGGCGGCAAGCCGCGCCAGATCATGGTCGATATCGACCCCAATCGTCTGATCGCGAATGGCCTGACGCCGATCGATATCTCAAACGCGATCAATGCGCAGAATCTGATGTTGCCGAGCGGCACGCAGAAAATCGGCAGCCGCGATTACACCGTCAGCCTCAACGGCAACCCGCTCTCCGCGGTCGAACTGAACAATGTGCCGCTGAAGATGGTGGATGGCGCCATGATCTACATGCGCGACGTCGCGAATGTTCGCGATGGCTACGCCGTCCAGACCAACGCGGTTCGCGCCAATGGCGAGCCGGCCGCGCTGCTCAGCATCATGAAGACTGGCGCCGTGTCGACGCTCGCGATTGTCGACGAAGTCAAGAATCGCGTTCTTCCCACCTCTCGCGCCGCCGCACCAAAGGGACTCGATATCAAAGAACTCTTCGATCAGTCGTTCTTCGTTCGCGCGTCGATCCAAGGCGTGCTGAGAGAAGGCGTCATCGCCGCGGTCCTCACGGCGCTGATGATCCTTCTCTTCCTCGGAAGTTGGCGGAGTACGTTGATCATCGCCATTTCGATCCCGCTGTCGATTCTCTCCTCTATCCTCATCCTGAACGCGATGGGACACACGCTGAACATCATGACTCTCGGAGGGCTCGCGCTGGCAATCGGCATTCTGGTGGACGATGCGACCGTGACCATCGAGAACATTCACAGCCACATGGGAGACAAGCCACTCCGCGACGCCGTCCTCGAAGGCGCTGCTCAGATCGCGGGCCCCACGTTCGTTTCGACGCTGACGATTTGTATCGTCTTCGTCTCGGTCGTGTTCCTCACCGGTCCGGCCAAATATCTGTTCACCCCGATGGCGCTGGCCGTGGTCTTCGCGATGGCGGCATCCTACTTTCTCTCGCGCACGCTCGTGCCGATGCTCGTCAACTTTCTCCTGCGTTCGGAAGATCACAGCACCGAATCGAACTCCTGGTTCGCGCGGATTCACCAGCGCTTCAATCGTTCCTACCAGGTCCTGCAATCGCGCTACGTCGACGCGCTTGAAACCGTGTTGGACCATCGCCGCGTCGCGCTCGGAGTCATGGGGCTCGCGATGTTGTTCGCGCTGATCCTCATTCCGTTCGTCGGCCGGGACTTCTTCCCCGCCGTCGATGCCGGGCAGATTCGCATGCACGTCCGCGGCCCTGCCGGCCTTCGCATCGAGGAAACGCGACTGCTCTTCGCGCGCGTGGAGGACGAAGTCCGCCGCGTCATCCCCAAGGACGAAATCGATCTCGTGCTGCAGAACATGGGCCGCGCTCCCGACACCTTCAACCTGGCGTTCGGTGACGGCTCGATGATCGGCGTCTTCGATGGCGAACTCTCCGTCTCGCTGAACCCCGAGCATCACGGCCGCTCGTCGGATTATATCCGCCGGTTTCGCGAGGTTCTGCCGAAGCGCTTCCCCGGCGTCACCTTCTACTTCCAACCCGCCGACATTGTCACTCAGGTCTTGAACTTCGGCCTGCCCGCGCCCGTCAACATTCAGGTCGGAGGCTATGATCCGAACAATTACAAACTCGCCCGGCAGATGGCGGACCGCCTGCAGCGCGTTCCCGGCGCGGTCGACGTACACCTGCACCAGGTGATCGACGGGCCCGATATCCGGCTCGATATTGACCGTACGCGCGCCGCCGAATTCGGCCTGACGCACCAGGACGTGTCGAACAACGTCTTCGTCTCGCTGTCTTCCAGCAGCCAGGTGCAGCCCAACTTCTGGCTCGATCCCAAAATGGGAATGACGTACATGGTGGCGGCGCAAACTCCGCAGCGCGCCCTGCTTTCCATCAACGACCTGCAGAACACACCGGTCTTTTCCGGGCACCTGGGCAGTCAGCCGCAACTCCTCAGCAATCTCGCGGATATCAAGCGCGGTGTGGCTCCCGTCAACGCGAGCCACACCAACGTACAGCCGGTCTTCGACGTCTACGCGAACGTGCAGGATTCCGACCTCGGCTCAGTGGCCACCCAGGTGAATCGAATCGTCTCTGAGTTCCGGCCGAAACTCTCGCCGGGCAGCACGATCTCGGTGCGCGGCCAGGTGCAGAGCATGACCGAAGCCTTCTCGCGTCTCGGCCTCGGCCTGGTCTTCGCCGCCATCCTGGTCTATCTCCTGATGGTGGTGAACTTCCAGAGTTGGCGCGATCCGTTCATCATCATCACCGCTCTTCCCGGCGCGTTCGTCGGCATCGTGCTCTCCCTGTTCCTGACGCAGAGCACGTTCAACGTGCCGAGCCTGATGGGCGCGATTATGTCGATCGGTGTGGCGACGGCGAATAGCATCCTGCTCGTCACCTTCGCGAAAGAGCGTCTGGACGCGGGTGACGCTCCCTTCGAAGCGGCCATTCAGGCGGGGGCGGCACGCTTGCGTCCGATCCTGATGACCGCCTGCGCCATGATCATCGGTATGCTGCCGATGGCGCTGGGGCTCGGCGAAGGCGGCGAGCAAAATGCGCCGCTGGCGCGTGCCCTGGTTGGCGGCCTCAGCATGGCCACGCTCGCCACGCTGCTTTTTGTGCCGGTAATGTTTGTCGTCCTGAATCGAAATCAAGTGATTGGAGAATCCAAATGAGCGATGCACTTTTAGATCCCCTCAGCACCACCGACACTGCTGTTCGTCCCCGCAGGCGCCGTGCCGGATGGGTAGCGGCGGCACTTCTGCTGGTGTTGGCCTTCGGCGCGGCGGCGGTAGCCCGCATCGAGCGGCGCGACGCGGCCGTTCGCTTCTCGGAGCAATCCGCGTCCGGCAAGCCGGCCGTCAGTGTCGTCGAATCGACGGCCGCCCCCGCGACTACCGAACTGGCGCTACCCGGCAACACCGAGGCGGTCGTCGTCGCCGACATTTATGCGCGTGCCACGGGATACGTGAAAACGCGCAGGGCGAACATCGGCGATCGCGTGCGAGCGGGACAGTTGCTCGCCGAGATCGAATCGCCGGAACTCGATCAGGACCTGGCGCGCGCAAGGGCCAGCGTGGAGGAATCGCGAGCCGCGTGGCAGCAGGCACAGGCCAATGTGACGCGCGCCGAAGAGGCCGTGATCGAATCGCGGGCTCGCCTGGAACAGTCCCAGGCCAATGAGGCGCTGGCATCGGCCACCACCGAGCGATGGTCGCGCCTGGTGCAGAAAGGCGTGCTGCCGAAGCAGGAAGGCGATGAGCGGCAGTTCGCCTTCAGCGCGCGCAAAGCGGAGACGGCCGGTGCTCAAGCCTCCATCCGCACCGCGCAGGCAAGCGCCGAGGCGGCGAGGGCCAGTGTCTTTGCCGCCGCGGCCACGATTCGCGCGAACCAGGCCAACGTGTCGCGCCTCGAGCGTCTCGTCGCCTTCGAGCGGGTCGTCGCTCCCTTCGACGGCATCATCACCGAGCGTAAAGTGGAACAGGGCGATCTGATTTCCTCCGGTGGCGTGGATGGCGGCCGCAAGCTCTTCGCGATCGCGCAGCCGAGCGTTCTCCGCGTCCAGATCAACGTGCCGCAGTCCTTCGCGCCCGACATCAAGCAAGGCCAAGACGCGAGCCTTTCGGTGCGCGAGCGGCCGGGCCAGACGTTCACCGGAAAAGTGGCGCGGACGGCCAATGCACTGAACTCGTCGTCGAGGACGCTCCTGGTGGAAGTCCAGGTGGACAATCACGAGGGCACGCTCCTCCCGGGCATGTTTTCGGAAGTGAAATTCGCGCTGCAGCGGGCGCGCCCCGTGGTCGTAATCCCGGCCGATGCCTTACTCGCGAATACTCAGGGCACGCGCGTCGCCGTAGTGGATCCCCAGGGTAAGGTCCGCTTCCGGAATGTCGAGGTGGGCCGCGATTTGGGCGCACAGATTGAGATTGCGTCAGGTCTGAACGTCGCCGAGCAGGTAGTGATCAACCCCGGCGAAACGCTGGTCGAAGGCCAGGACGTGGAAACCGGCAAACCTGCAGGCGCCAAAAACTAACCTCTCGAAGGACAAGCATATGAAGCTTCGCATCGTGCTCGCGCTCAGTGTGTCGATTTCGGGTTGGGCGCAGGTAGCGCCTCCCCGAACGTACAACACCGACCGCATCAATCATCTGATTACCGAAGGAAGACTGCGCCTCTCGCTCGACGACGCCATCGCGCTGGCGCTGGAGAATAACCTTGACGTCGAACTCGAGCGGTACACTCGCCGTCTCGCCGCGACAGATCTTCTGCGCGCTCAGGCAGGCGGCTCGTTGCGCGGCATTCCGCTCTCCGTGCGCGAGGGACCCTCCAGCGTGGGAGTTCCCGTCTTGAACGGCACCAATCTCGGCGGCGGCGATGCACCGTCGCTCAACCGGCTGGAGGGCGCCGGCGCGCAGATCGATCTCTCGCTGTTCGGTTCGCTGCCGCTCTCGACCGGACCGGAAGTACCCAATTTCGATCCCAGCCTCTCCGGCACGCTCACGTGGAATCACCAGTCCGATCCTCAGAACAGCACCTTCCTGGCGCCGCTCCGTTCTCTCAATACGAAAACGGCAACCGGCGACATCGGAATCGCGCAGGGGTTCGCCACTGGCGCAACGGTCTCGCTCAACTTTCAAAATCTCCACCAGAGCAGCAATACGCCGTTGCTCAGTTACAGCCCTTATTCCACTTCTTCGCTCGGCCTGACCTTCATCCAACCCCTGCTGCGCGGCGCCGGACAAACGGTGAACAAGCGCTACATTCACATCGCCCGGAACAATCAACGCGTGTCGGACCTTGTCTTCCGTCAGCAGGTGATCAGTACGGTGTACGCCGTCGTCCGCCTGTACTGGGATCTGGTCAGTCTCACGGAAGACGTGCGCGTTCGGGAAGAGGCCGTGAGTTCGGCGGAACAACTTCTGAAGGACACGGAAGAGTCGGCGTCCACGGGTGTGTTGGCCGCCGTTGACGTGACCCGCGCCCGCGCCGAGATCGCGCGCCGGCGGCGTGATCTGCTGGTCGCGCAAAGCCTGGTGCGCCAGCAGAGTGAAGTGCTGAAGGACTACGTGACGCGCTCCGAGGATAGCGCCCTCCGCGGAGTGCTCATCCAGCCGTCGGAGACGCTTCACGCGCCCGACACGAAAATCGACGAGCCGCTGAATTCCCTGGTGGAGCAGGCGCTGCGCGAGCGTCCCGACCTGGCGCAGGCTCGCATTCAGCTCAGCAACTCCGAAATTAGTTTGAAGGGCTCGCGGAGCGCGCTGCTTCCCACCGTGAACGTGATCGCGTCCGTGACCAACAACGGTCTTGCCGGCGATCCCAGCGCCGCCGGGTCAGGCATACTCCCGGGATCAACCGCAAATCCGTATTTGACCGGCGGCTATGGCGACGCACTCTCGCAGATCTTCCGCCGCAATTTCCCGGATTACAGCGCGGGCGTGCAGGTCAACATTCCGATTCGCAATCGGGCGGCGCGCGCCGATGTATCGCGCGACGAGCTGCAGGTGCGGCAACAGGAGATTCGCCTGGCGCAACTGGAAAAGCAGGTCCGTCTGGAGATTCGAAACGCGCAGATCGCCGTAGAGGAAGCTCGCGCCAGTTTCGAATCGGCAAGGCAGGAGCGCATTTTTCAGGAGCAGACGCTGGATGCGGAGAAAGAGAAACTGGGTGTCGGCGCGTCCACCACATATCTGGTGATTCAATATCAGCGCGATCTGATGCAGGCCCGCTCCTCCGAAGCTACTGCCCAGGTCAGTTATTGGAAAGCACGCGCGGCCCTGGATAGGGCGGTGGGTTCGATTCTTTCCGAACACGGAGTGGATGTAGACCAGGCCGTACTCGGCGTGGTGACTAGCCATTAAGGGCTACGAAATTCTTTAACGGCGATTCACTTGCTCAAACAGAGGGCGAGGAGACTCTCTGTGAAATACTTGACGACTTTCGTACTCGGAGTAACATTGATCGTTCCAGCAGCTATGGTTGCGCAGGATCGCGATCGTCACGAGCAGACCACCCGACATTACGAGGACAAGGCCCATAACGACTCGCATGAGTGGAATCAGCGGGAGACGGAAGCGTACCGCCGCTACCTGAAAGAGCACAACAAGAAGTATCACGACTTCGATCGCGCCAAGAGAAATGAGCAGAACGATTACTGGAACTGGCGCCACAGCCATCCCGACGAAGACCGCCACTAGCCGAAGTCCGGCCAACGGGTTGGCCGAGTTCGAGGCCGGCTGTTGGCAACAGAGAGCTTACTAAAATCGTCCGGCCAATTATTGGCCGGACGTGCTCTGGAGTAGTGATCGGTAGATCTCGTCAGCGGCACGGTCGAAGAGAACGAAGACTACCTGTTCCACGGGAGTTGAAGGGTCGTCGAGATGCTTTTTCGCTTCGCGAATGGCAATCTCGGCGGCCTCTTTTTGTGGATAGCCGTATACCCCGGTGCTGATCGCCGGGAAGCTGATCGTGCGTACTCCATGCTCACGGGCGAGTTCGAGGCATTTGCGATAGCACGCCGCGAGCAGCTCGGGTTCACCGCGTTTTCCGCCGTGCCAGACCGGGCCCACTGCGTGAAAAACATACCGCGCCGGAAGATTGCCTGCGCCCGTGGCGACCGCGCTGCCGGTGGGACAGCCACCTGATTTCGCGCGGATCGCATCGAGCTCACGCATGATCGCCGGACCGCCGGCCCGGTGGATCGCGCCATCCACTCCGCCGCCTCCGGCGAGCGCCGAATTCGCAGCGTTCGCCATCGCGTCCACGGGAATTTTTGTAATATCTCCCTGCATCAGGACGATCTTTTTACCGGTTCCGCTCGCGTACTCCATATCTCTATTACAATCATTTCATGACAAGGCGTGAACTTCTGGCGGCTGGAGCGGCGTGTGCGGCGTCCGCGGCCGGACTGATGGCGAAGAGCCGCATCGACAAATCACAGATCAGCGCGATCACGGACGAGATCGGTTTGAGCACGGAGGAAGCAATCGCCTTCGCGCATCACTACGGCATGCAGAACGTGGAGATCCGCAATCCACCCGGCAAGAAGGAATATTTTCAGCTCGCCGAGGCGGAGATCAAGGCCGACGCCGATTGGTTTGCCAAAGAAGGCCTGAAGGTCTCTTTCGTCAACACGAGCCTGATGAAGTTCACATGGCCCGGCATGGAGCCGGCCCGCAA
The DNA here is from genome assembly GCA_025463045.1 of Candidatus Solibacter sp. Classification (GTDB taxonomy): domain Bacteria; phylum Acidobacteriota; class Terriglobia; order Bryobacterales; family Bryobacteraceae; genus Solibacter. The sequence goes on along the minus strand of JAOAPT010000360.1, from coordinate 2,801 downwards.
GCGCCCCGAGGAACCGGATGCTCGGGAGAAGAGACTCGCGGCCGAAAAGCTCCGCTTCGAAAACCGCATGGAAGACTTCCACAAAGCAATCCGCTGCGCGCAGATTATGGGCTGCGATAAGGTCCGCGTCTTCGCGGGAACGCGCGTGGCCGATGCACCGTCCACATTTCAAATGGTGGCCGATGTACTCGGCGGAATGTCCAAGATGGCGGAGCGCGAAAAGGTCTACCTGCTGCTGGAAAACGAGGGCTCGCAGAACGTAGCCACGGCGGCCGAAATGGCTACGGTCATGAAGATGATTCCCTCCAAGTGGGTGGGCTTCAACTGGGATCCGCACAACGCGTACGGCAAGGAGCCGGCCTTCCCCGAAGGCTATGGACTACTGCCCAAGGCCCGCATGCTGAACCTGCAGATCAAGGGCAAGGGCGTTATGCCGACCAGTCCGGAAAAGGAAGACTGGCGTGCGATTTTCGCGGCACTGGCGAAGGACGGCTACGAAGGCAAGATCGGCCTCGAAACCCACCTGTTCGATGGAACGTTGATTACCGCGGCCCACAAGTCGATGGATGAGATTATGAAGATCGTAAGCGAAATGTGACCCAATGAAGAACTCCTTTGCGGCCGCCTTCGGGATCGGCCTGGTGATCATCGCGCTGGCGGTGGGCGGAATCTTCTTCATGCAGCGTGGAGACAAGATTGACTTGCCGGGCAAGATTCTGAAGGTCCGGACCGCACCGCTGGACGATGACAGCTCGATCGCGGTTTTGGATTTCCGCATCACCAATCCCTCGGACGTGATCTTCGAGGTGCGCTCGATCAGGGTGGAGATGGAAGACCCGGCGGGTAAGAACTATCGTGGAGAATCGGTGGGAGAGATCGATTCCCAGCGTCTGTTCGAAGGCCTGCCGGTACTGGGGCAGAAATTCAACAAATCCCTGTTCATGCGCGAGCGGGTGGGAGCGCACGCATCGCAGGATCGGATGATCGCGGCGCGCTTCCAGGCGCCCGTAGGCACGATCGATGCGCGCAAACGCTTTACGCTGCGGATCGAGGAAGTCGATGGCAAGGTATTCGAGTATTCGGAACGGTAGCCGCCCCGGTGAACACAAACCAATCGGAGCCGCGACGGTTACGGAGCGATGGTCGCGTGACCACCGCTCCCTTACGGTCGCGGCTCTGTTTGTTATGTGTTCCTCCGCACTTGCAGTGCAGTTGCCGGCGGGCACCGAAATTCAGCTCCGCCTGACCACAAAGATCTCAACGCAGAGCTCCAAACCAAACGACAAAATCGAAGCGGTGGTGATTTCGCCGGTGATGGCGAGCGGGCAATTCGCGATCCCGGCGGGAGCGTTGGTGCGCGGCACGATCGCGAAAGTCACGCAATCCACCAAGCCCGACGAGCGCAGTTCGCTGACCCTGGCATTCACCGAACTCGAAATCGAGGGCGCGAAGACGAAGTTTGCCGCGCAAGTGGCGGGCGTGGACAACGCGCGCGAGAGCATCGACGACCAGGGACAGATCAGCGGGATCGTGGCGTCGGAGACGATTAGCGGGCGGCTCGATGCGGGGCTCAGTAAGCTCGGTGAAAAGGCGGCGGGATTCGCGGGCGTGTTGGAGACGGTGAAGAAGGCCGTGCTCAAGGCGCCGGAAAGCGACATTGCTTATGACGCCGGCGTCGATCTGGTGGTGAAACTGACCGCCGCATTGGAATTGAAAGGCCCATCGGGTCCGGGACCGGCGGCAAAACTTGTGCCGATCGTCAACGAAGATGCGCTCGCGGACCTGGTGACGCGGCAGCCGTTTCAGACCGTGGCGGAGAAGCCGCCGAAGCCGAGCGACGTCACCAACATCATGCTGATCGGCACACAGGAGCAGGTGCAGAAGGCGTTCGCCGAAGCCGGCTGGTCGTCCGCCGCGGCGCTCAGTACGGAAGCTAAACTGGAGACCTTCCGTGCGATCGCCGAGCAGCGAGGGTACAAGGAAGCTCCGGTTTCCGTGCTGCTGCTGGACGGCCGGCCGCCGGACGGCGTCTTCGAGAAACTGACGAATACATTCGCGCAACGTCATCACCTCCGGGTGTGGAAGCGGCCCGACGCATTCGGCGGACAGCCGGTGTGGGTGATCGCGGCCACGCACGATACCGGGATCGAATTCAGCGAGCAGAATCGGACTTTCATCCACAAGATCGACTCGCAGATCGATCACGAGCGGGCGAAGGTAGTGAACGATTTGTTGTTCACGGGCCGCGTGAAATCGGTAGCGCTGGTGGACCGCCCGGCGGTGCCGCAGCACGGGATGAATGCGACCGGGGACAACGTAGACACGGACGGGAAAATGGCAGTGCTGGTATTGCAATAGATGGACCTGCGATTGGCTTACGTTTGCTGGCGCGGCGTCCGGGACTGAGCGCCGGATTGATTTTGACACTGGCGCTGGGGATCGGCACCAACGCGCCGATCTTCAGCGTAGTCTCGAGCGTGCTCCTGCAGGGGCTGCCGTTTCGCGATCCGGGGCGGCTCATGGGGTTGTGGGCAGCGGACCGCAAGCACCGCGATCAGCAGGTGGAAGTCTCGTATGCGAGCGGGGTCGATGCCGGGGAATCCCTGCGAGGCGAGTAATCCTTCGCGTGGTATTATGCGTCCAAAGGATGCTGGGTAGGGTTTACACTTTCGCCTGGACGCGCGCCTTCGCGGCGGTGTGTCTATCGCTGCTGCTTTCCCTGGCATCGCTTTCCCCGCTGACTGCGCAGTTGAGCAGCGCCTGCCAGATGCGTTGCTGCAAGGCGGCGAAGGCCGCGTGCC
>JAOAPT010000358.1 GCA_025463045.1 Candidatus Solibacter sp. | reverse complement strand
ACAAGAACAAAAAGTCGCCGATTGCCTCCCCGGTTGAATCGCCGGGGTCAATCGCGGTGAGTTGTGCCAACGAGCCCCTCCAGGTTGCCCTCGTCTAGATGTGCCTTCACGAACCCGACCTGTTCATCGTCACTCATGCGCAGAGCGAAGGACGAATCGTGCTCTCCGGCCTGCTGGGCTTGGGCGAACGCAGCCAGTAGCAACGCACTGAAAATCGTCTCTAGAAAGTTCTTGGTGTCCATCGAAGACCCTCATTATTCCGGGAACTAGCGTCGGTGAATCTGCTCCGACGAAGTTCGTCTAAATCGGCTTCGTTAATGTGTTGGCAGCGCATTGAGCGTCGCCACAGAACCTTCAAAGAGGTGATCCGCAAAGGAGCGGGGACCTATTCGGCGACCACCGCTCCCCTAAAAATAACGCGCCAAGAAGCGATCGTCAATTTCATCCCTTGTTGTGGCCCTGAAGGGGCCATGGAAAACTCCGTTGAAGAACCACTCCTATCCGAGCCGCGACGGTTAGGGAGCGGTGGTCACGCGACCACCGCTCCCTAACGGTCGCGGCTCGGATCTGACGTCCCAGCGCATCAGCTCGCTCCCCTGAAAACATCCCTTGTTGTGGCCCCGAACGGGGCCATGAGAACTCCGTTGAAGAACACACTCCAATCGGCTCGGATTGGCGGCTCAGTTCGGACTGGAGCTTACCCTTCCATCTCCGCTGTCATCTCGAGCAGCTTACTCACCGTATTCCAATTTCGCGCAGTGCCGCGCAGGACGCGGTCCACCTTCGCCAGCGGGAGCTTCGACTTCGAGAATCCGTTCGGGCAATAGAGAAACATCTCGCGCCCGTCCAGGAATAACTCCTCGGGAGGCGTCCGCATCGCCAGCACCTTGTGCCGAGCGTCGGCCGCCGGTTCGCTCGCCATGAACGTCACGAACATCCTGCTCGGCTCGATCTCGCCGCGACCCGCGAACGGATTCCGCGCCGCCACATTGCGCAGTTCCTCCGCGGTCCGGATGATAACCGGCGGACGATGTCCGAACGTCTTCTCGATGCCATCCTCGAGCCGCCGCCCGAGCTTCACCGGGTCCGCATCCGCTGCCCGAAACACGACGTTCCCGCTCTGCACGTAGGTCTTGGCATCGCGAAGCTTCAGGGTGCCGCACAACGTCCGCAGAGTCTCCATCTTCACCAGGCAATTCCCGCCGACATTGATCCCGCGCAGTAAGGCAATATATACCGTCATGGCGCTCCCCTCTGCTGCTGCATTTTGACCTTGGCGCACTTCGGACACCGCCACTTCCGCTGCTTGTGGAAGATGTGGCCCTTCACTTCCTTCATAGCGACGCGGCACTTCCGGCAGGTCACCGTACCAGTCTAACGGAGCCCGCAGGCCGGCGATATAGTGGGAAGCCTGGTTCGCCGAGTGCGGCCACGAATTCAACGACACCCAATTCACCGCCGACCGCGAAGACTGGGTGGCCGGGCACAGCTCTCTCGGCGGGAGATGAATCAGCGTCTTGCCTGCTCTACAGCTCTTCGTCGAAGCACACCGCGACTTTGCCGCACTTGCCGGACGCCATCAGGGTGTACGCCTGGTCCACCTTGTCGAGCGCGAACCGGTGCGTCACCAGATCCGCCGGATGCAGATTCCACCGCACCAGCCGCTCGACTAGCTCGTCCATCAGCCACGTCGACGTGACCCACGATCCGTAGATCGTCTTCTGATCGTGGATGATATCGGGCGACGGATTGAACTCCACGCGCCCGCCCTCGCCGAGGAACACGATGCGTCCCCACTTGCGCGTTGCGCGGATCGCCGTCGCGCGCGCCTGATCGTTCGCCGAGCAATCGACGGCGCGCTCGACACCGTTCCCACCGGTCAGCCGGCGGACCTCCTCGACGTTGTCCGGCCCGCTCGCCAGCACTTCGTCGCAGAGCTTAAGATCGAGCGCGAGCTTCATCCGCTCCGGCACCACGTCGATGCCGATGATCTTGTTCGCACCCAGCTTGCGGCAGAGCGCGCCGGTCGCGAGGCCCACCGGTCCGAGGCCCGTGATCAGCACCGCGTCGTTCCCGCTGATGCCGATTTTTTCGAGGCCCTCGTAGACCGTGCCGAAGCCGCACGCCACCTGCGCGCCATCGGCGTAACTGAGCTCCTTGGGCAGATAGATCAGGTCCTTTTCCTCGGCCAGCAGAAACTCCGCCATGCCGCCATCGCGCTGCCAGCCATAGGCGCGCCGATACTTCTGGCTGGTGCACGAGATCATGTACCCGCGCCGGCAATCGTTGCAGATTCCGCAGCCGGAGATGTGATACACGATTACCCGGTCGCCCTCGGCGAACTGACGGCAGCCCGTCCCGACCTTTACCACCTGCCCGCACGGCTCGTGGCCGGCGATCACACCCTGGTATCCCTCCGGCCCCTTGCCCAGATGCTCGTGATAAATGCAGCGGATGTCCGACCCGCAGATGGTGGACGCCTTCATCCGCAGGAGGACCTCGCCGTGTCCGGGAACGGGGACCGGCACTTCTTTCATGACGACCGTGCTGTTGCCGGGCAGGTACGCTCCGATCATTTCTTAATCACCCCATCCAGGTCCCAGAGATCTTCCCAACTCTGATCCTGCTTCCACAAAAACACCTGCCCCTTGATCAACCGGCAGTTCTTATCGATGACCGCGATCGCCTGCATATCCTGCGCCGTAAGCGGCTCGGACACGACGCCCTGCAGGTTCGCCAGATAGTTGCGCCGCTTGGTGGAAAACGGGATCGGCGCCGCGCCCGTCTGTGCCGCCCACTTCACGCATACTACCGCGGGATGAACGCCCAACCGCTCCGCAATCGCGACGATCACCGGATCTTCCACGTCCACCGTGTCGTCCGGCGTGCGGTCGCGCTCCGGCCGGCCAGGCGAACCGATCGGGCTGTACGCGATCGGGGCAATCCCGTTCGCGCGGACGAAATCGAAGAGCTCCTTCTGCTGAAAGTGCGGATGCATCTCCAGTTCGTTGACCGCCGGCGTGATCCGCGCGTCGCGCAGGATCAGCTTCAGCTTGGGGATCGTGA
>JAOAPT010000354.1 GCA_025463045.1 Candidatus Solibacter sp. | reverse complement strand
CTTCGGCGGCAGTGCGTACCGCGAGTCCGACACGATGGCATTTGTCCGAGCACTCCCGGCGAAGGCGATCATCTACACGAATTTGCCGGAGCCGATCTATATTGCCACCGGCCGCAACGCACGGTTTCTGCCGTTGGTGGAGGATGCGCAGAGCCGCCGGCGGATGTCGGCGGACGAGATCGCGGCGGACATCCATGAGATCGCGCTAGGCGCGCGCTCGGGCGACGCAGTGGCCGTCTACTTTCGCGACGACGGAGACCGGCAGCCGATCATGGTCAAGGCGTCCGAGCTATCCGAGCGGTCCGGTCTGACACGGGCGAGGGTGTTCCGCGACGCTACGGTTTATACATCGGGGTGGTGAGCGCCGGAGGCCGCCCGCGGGCGGTTGGACCGGATGGAAAGCCTTCGGGCCGGTGAAAGTCCGATCTGACGCGCGGTTATGGGAGGTCCTTCTTCATCGGAGGCGGAGCGCTGCGTCGCATTGGGCTACTTCCAGGTGACGAGTAGTTGGGCGAGGACGATTTTGGCCACCGTGCAGACCGGGAAGACGCGCGCGTATGACGCGTGTGGGGCGTCGGAGTTGGAGATCAGGCTGGCGAAGGCGAGGCTGGCAGGTTCGGTGTGGATGGCGCACGTCAGGCCCATGACGGCTTCGAAGGGCTGGCGAAGAATGCGGTGGCCGATGACGAGGGAGAGTATCGCCACACCCGCGGTGATCACGGCGCCGGCGACGATCATCTGAATGCCGCTGGCGCGCACGGTTTGCAGGAAACCGTAACCGGCGCGGGTGCCGACTCCGGCCTGAAAGAGCACGAGGCCGATCTGTCGCAAGGTGAGGTTGGCAGACATCGGAATGCTCCAGGTAATCGGGCCGGTGCGCTGTTTGCGGCCGAGGAACAGGCCGGCGATCAAGGGACCGCCGGCGAGGCCCAGGCGGAGCAGACCGCCGCCGGGGAGCGGGAGCGGGATGAGGCCGAGGATGACGCCCATCATCATGCCGAGTCCGACTGAGGCGAAATCGGTTTCGGCGGTGCCGCGGATGGAATCGCCGAAGAAGCGGGCGACGGCGTCGAAATTGGCGGGTGCGGTGAGGACGCGGACACGATCGCCGAATTCAAGGCGCGTGTCCGAGTCGGGGACGATATCGACATCGCCGCGGCGCAGGCGGGTGATGGTGGCGGAGAGGTGGTTCTGCATGTCGAGATCGCCGATGCGCTTGCCGACGATGGCTTTGCTGGAGACGAAGACGCGGCGGTAATCGAGGACGCTGCGGTCGCGCTCGATGTGGATCTCGCTCGGTTCGCCGAAGATGTGGCGGGCCCGTTCGAGCGCGGCGCGGTTGCCGACGACGGCGACGATATCGCCGAGCGAGAGGCGCGATTCGGCGGTGGCGAGCGTGGTCTGGTCGGCGGTATTCGAGCGGGTCTGAATGCGGGAGATGACGAAGCCGAGATCTTTGTGGAGACGCAGTACGTCGGCGAGATCCTGTCCGGTGACGCCGGGGTTTTGAACGACGAAGTCGCGGACTTCGATGGGCTCGCCGGGTTCGGCACGGGCGGGTTTGATGCGGAAGGCGCTGCGGTAGAGCTGGAAGCTGAGCATGACGCCGAGGACGCCGAAGGGGTAAGCGATACCGAAGGCGATGACCGGTCCGTCGGTGAGTTGCTGGAGGGCGACGGCGGCGAGCGAGCGGTGATTGTCGCGGATGATTTCCTGGGCGGCGGCGAGCGCGGGAGCGTTGGTGAGGGCGCCGGAGAAGAGGCCGGCGAGGGTGGGTCCGCTGAGCGATTGCCAGTGGGCGACGCCGACGGCGATGGTTGCTCCGGCCAACAGCATGGCGATGCAGAAGAGATTGTCGCGCAGGCCTTCGCGGCGGAAGGGGTTGGCGAAGGTGGGTCCGAACTGAATGCCGATGCTGTAGATGAAGAGAATGAGGCCGACGGTGGAGACGATGGAGGGCAGGGCGATATCGGGGCCGAGTGCGCCGGCGGCGAGTCCGGCGAAGAGGACTCCGGCGACGCCGAGCCGGAAACCGAAGATGCGGAGCTGGCCGAGAAGGTAGCCGATGCCGATGACGGCGAAAAGGGTGACGACCGGGAATTGCGTCAGAAAAGCGGTAAGAGCTTCTCGCATGGGGAATCAAAGAGTTCTTGGTATCAAACTCAGTTTATCAGCCGGCACGTGTTTGAAGCTATGATGTTTGATTCCGTGAAGCGATTTCCATTCCTCGATTGGATGCGCGGTCTGGCCATTCTGGTCATGATCGAGTGCCATACGTTCAATTCGTTTACGCGCGTCGATTTGCGCGACGGCGGGCCGTACATTCTGTCGCAGTTTATCGGCGGTATGGCGGCACCATTATTTCTGTTCATGGCGGGAATGACGATGGGGTTCCAGATGGAGAGCCTGGAGCGGCGGGAGGCCAGTCGATGGGGCCGGTGGAGGGAGTCGTTAAAGCGGGCGGGCTTCGTACTGTTTATCGCGTTCACGTTCCGATTCACGAACTGGCTGTTCAGCGTGCCGCATGCGAATCTGCAGGAACTGACCAAGGTCGACATCCTGAACTGCATGGGAGTGGGGATGGCGGCGCTGGCGGCGTTGGCGGCGGTGCGGACGAAGGAGCGGGCGCGCGCAGCGGTGGCGGCGGGTGTTCTGATCGCGGCGATTTCGCCGTTGATGACGACGCTGCCGTGGGGCGGGAGTCCGGCGCTCTTGCAAGAGTATCTGGTGCCGGGACAGGCGCGCGGGCACTTTCCGTTCTTTCCATGGGTCGCTTATATTGCGTTCGGGCTGGCGGTAGGTACGATCGTGAAGCGCGCGCCCGCGGACCGGTTCGACCGGCTGATGCAGTGGAGCGTGCTGATCGGCGGGATCATGATCACGAGCGGGCAATATTTCTCCAATTTGCCGTTTTCGTTTTATCCGCATGCGAATTTCTGGACGGACTCGCCGGCGCTGATTTCGATAAGGGTTGGGATCTGCCTGCTGATTATGGCGGGGTCTTATCTATGGACGGAGTATTGCGCGGGGGCGCGGTGGAGTTGGATGCAGGCGCTGGGGAAGAATTCGCTGATGGTGTATTGGATTCACGTGATGATCGTGTACGGGGCGATGGTGCGGCCGGTCAAACGATCGATGGACATTCCGCAGGCCACGGTGGCGACGGCGATTGTCGCGGGAATGATGGTGCTGATGTCGGCGCTGTGGCTGAGGTGGAAGGGACGTAAGGCTCCGAAGGCGAAGATCGCGGCGGCGTGAGGGTCGGCGAGGGTTTCAGCAATAGAAGGGCAGAAAACCTTTAGCCGCCGATTAACGCCGATTAACGCCGATAAAAAAAGAGGGGCTTAAGCTGAAAGCATGACGAGTTTACCCGAACCGTGGATGCGCGGACCGATCACGGGGGTCGATCCGTTGTGCGCGCCGGTGCTTTACGCGTTTCAGCAGGCGCGGGAGGATTTGGCGGTGCACACCGAAGGATTGTCGATCGGGCAATTGTGGGCGCGACCGTATGGGTTTGGGTCGGCCGGGTTTCACATTTTGCATATTGCCGGGAGCACGGACCGGCTGATGACCTATCTGCGGGGCGAGGAGTTGTCGGCGGCGCAACTTGCGGGGTTGGGCGCTGAGGCGGGGACGGGTGGGATGTCGCTGGAGGAATTGTTCGCCGGGATGGACCGGGTATTCCGCGAGGCGGAGGCTGTGGTGCGGGGGATCGCGCCGGAGTCGCTCGCGGAAGCGCGGACGGTGGGGCGGAAGCGGTTGCCCACGACGGTGATCGGATTGTTGACGCACATTGCGGAGCACACGCAGCGGCATGTGGGGCAGGCGATCAGCGCCGCCAAACTGGCGCGAGTGCTGGCATAATGTTGCGTAGCTCATGCGCACGCTTCTGCTGATTCCCATCGCCTCTTGCGTTTTGTTTGGACAGGCGGCCGCACCGCCAGTGACTCCGCCTGCCGCGCCTGCGGCTCCTGCCGCTCCTGCCGCGGGAGTGCCGCCGAATGCGGGGAACGACGAAGTGCTGAAGCGGGTCGATGACCTGATGTGGCACGTGCTGCTGGACGATATCGCGAAGGTGGACAAGATCGAATACACGAGCCTGCCGCCGGCGCATATAGGGAATCCGCGGGCGCCGGGGGCGGGGAATCCGCTGATCATTCGCGCGTATACGTTTATTCCGAAGGATCTGGATCGCACGAAGAAGCAGCCGCTGCTGGTGTTCTGCCATCAGGGCGTGCACGCGAACGAAGATACTCGGGACGCGCATGTGTTTCGCGAGTTGTTGGCGCAAGGGTACTCGATTGTCGCGGCGGACTATCGCGGGAGCACGGGGTACGGCCGCGGATTTTACGAGCAGATCGATTACGGCGGGCGGGAGGTGGACGACGTCTATCTTTCGGGTCAGTGGATGCTGGAGAATTATCCGTTTCTGGATCCGAAGCGCGTCGGGGTGATCGGGTGGAGTCACGGCGGGCTGATCACGCTGATGGATATTTTCAGCCATCCGCAGGCATACGCGGTGGCATATGCGGGCGTGCCAGTGAGCGACCTGGTGGCGCGGATGGGGTACGAGCCGGCGGGGTATCAGTCGTTGTACTCGGCGCCGTATCACATTGGGCGGACGGTACGGGAGGACGTGATGGAATACCGGCGGCGATCGCCAGTATTTCACGCGAAGGAACTGGCGACGCCGCTGTTGATCCACACGAATACGAATGATGAGGACGTGAACGTGCTGGAGGTGGAGCACCTGATCGAAGCGCTAAAGGCGGAGGGGAAGAAGTTCGATTACAAGATTTACGAGAATGCTCCAGGCGGGCATTATTTCAATCGGATCGATACCAAGGCTGCGAAGGAATCGCGGCGGGAGATTTATCGATTTCTGGCGGGGTATTTGAAGCCGGAGCATCCGGTGAATTGAGCACCACAAAGACGTGGAGAACCCCGGGTACACTCTCGGGTACACTGAAGACAGGAGGGACGCTGCTTGGCCACGAAGACCAGGATTTCCGAGGAAACTGCTATGCGATTCGATGGGCTGACGGCGGAACAACTGATTCGCGCGTTTCGGATTATGCATACGGCGCGGCGGCTGGACGATCGGGAGATCGCGCTGAAGCGGCAGAACCGGATTTACTTCCAGATTTCGGGGGCGGGGCACGAGGCGATCCAGGTGGCGGCGGGGCTGGCGCTGCGCGCCGGGCACGATTGGATCTATCCCTATTACCGCGATCGCGCGCTGTGTTTGACGCTGGGCGTGACGCCGCTCGAGATGCTGCAGCAGGCAGTGGGCGCGGCTGCGGATCCGGCATCGGGCGGGCGGCAGATGCCGTCCCATTGGGGACACAAGGCGTACAACATCGTGAGCTCGTCGTCGCCGACGGGGACGCAGTATTTGCAGGCCGTGGGATGCGCGGAGGCGGGGCGATTTCGCGATGCAAACTCCGATGAAGTGACGCTGGTGTGTTCGGGCGAAGGCGCGACGAGCGAGGGCGAATTTTGGGAGTCGCTGAACATCGTGTCGTTGAAGCGGCTGCCGGTGGTGTACCTGATCGAGGACAACGGATATGCGATCAGCGTGCCGGTGGAGGAGCAGACGGCGGGCGGGAACATCTCGGCGTTGACGGCGTCGATTCCGGGGCTGTTCCGGCAGGAGGTGGACGGCACGGACCTGCTGGAATCGTGGCGCGCGATGCAGGCGGCGGTGGCGTACTGCCGGTCGGGGAAGGGGCCGGCGCTGGTGCACGCGCATTGCATCCGGCCGTATTCGCATTCGCTGTCTGACGATGAACGGTTGTATAAGACGGCGGCGGAGCGGGAAGCGGAAGCGGCGCGCGATCCGGTGCTGCGATTCCCAAAATTTCTGATCGACGAGGGAGTGATCGACCGGCGGATGCTGCAGGACATCACGCACGAGATCGATGAAGAAGTGCAGGCGGCGACGCAGCAGGCGCTGCGCGATGAGGCTCCTGCGCCGGGGAGCGCGCTGGTCCACTTGTATTCCGACGTCGATCCGCGCGGTGCACAGTTTGAGAGCGAGCCGAAATTTGATGGCGCGCCGATGACGATGGTGGATCTGATCAACGCGGCGCTGCGGGAAGAGATGCGGCGCAATCCGAACATCCTTGTGTTCGGCGAGGATGTGGCGGATTGTTCGCGGGAGAAGAATCTCGAAGAAGTGAAGGGGAAGGGCGGCGTCTTCAAGGTCACGCACGGGCTGCAGAGTGAGTTCGGAACGCGGCGGGCGTTCAACGCGCCGATCGCGGAGGCGGCGATTGTGGGGCGGGCGATCGGGATGGCGACGCGCGGGCTCAAGCCGGTGGCGGAGATCCAGTTCTTCGAT
>JAOAPT010000347.1 GCA_025463045.1 Candidatus Solibacter sp. | reverse complement strand
TCCCTTGTTGTGGCCCTGAAGGGGCCCATGGAAAACTCCGTTGAAGACCACTCACCAGTCGGAGCCGCGACGGTTACGGAGCGGTGGTCGCGTGACCACCGCTCCGTAACCGTCGCGGCTCTGATTGGAGAGTGGTCTTCAACGGAGTTTTCCATGGGCCCCTTCAGGGCCACAACAAGGGATAAAATTTGTCGATCGCTTCTTGGAGCGTCATTTTCAGGGGAGTCCCATGGGTCTCCCATAAAAGAGCGAGCTCCAAGCACGTCTTCTTCTGGAGCGGGCGCGCCTGACATCTACCGGTAGACTAGTCAGCGCCACCGACCCGGTGCCATTCCGACGCTGGCACGCAATGTGCATACGCAGCCATTTCGGGAGTTGAGCGGAGGGGTATTTCGTATGGTAGACGATAGCTGTGATCTGATCAAAGGGGTCGGCCTCTTTGTGGGTGTGCTTCTCGGAGGAATTCTTGGGCCGGGGCTGTTCTTTCCCACGGGACTGAACGATCCTCGCACTTCGACGCTTGGGGCATTCTCCGGCGCCGTGCTTGGCTTCGGGCTGGCAAGTGCGGTTGCGGCCGCGAGGAGGCGACGGCGCGACCAGGAACTCCAACTCGCCGCGAATTCCGTACTGCGGGACGCCGGGTTTGCCATGAATTTCGTGGCCGAAATCAAAAACGCCCGCTTGACTCTGGCGGGCGAGGCCGACCACTACTCGCAAAGGCAGTTCGCCGAACGGATTGTCTCGACCGTGCCCGGCATCGCGAGCGTGACTAACGGGATCCGTCTGCGGATGCCGAACGGTAGAACGGATGCGGAAGAGATCAAACGTAACATTGCGGAGGCCTTTAAGCGCGGCGCACAACTGGCCGCCCGCGGCATCCATGCCCGTGTCGATCGCTCACGGATCGTGCTGGAAGGAACGGTGCAGTCGCGGGCTGAATCGTCCGAGGCGGAGGAACTCGCGTGGAGTGTACCTGGGATCCAACAGGTGGAGAATCGGTTGGAGATCGCGGCGCCGGCATTGCGACTGGTAACACAGCGCTCACAAGTGCAGCTTCGGCGAGGGAGTTCAGATGAGTCTAACAGGTTACTTTAGGGCGCCGGCGAATTAGGGGGATTCGCCGGCGTCCCCGCTCGGCATCAGCCTCGGTTTGGCGTGGCCGAGTAGCTTGCTAGTCGGGCCAAATCCGACGCTCGGGCACATTTGGGTTACGGTGCGATCTCGATGTAGTTCTCAACTTTCGTAATCCCGGGAGCTGACCATGCGGCGCGGGCCGCTTCCTCCTTCTCGGCCCACGACCGGACGCTGCCATAAAGCTTCACGGTGCTGCCGTCCACTTCAACCGTGATGCGACGGGCATCCAACTCCGCGTTCCGCTTGAGCGCGTCCTCGATCTTGGCCTTTATTTCGGTCGGGGAGACCTTTGGCTTCACCTCGATATTATTGGTAACGCCGAGCACTCCCTTCAGTTTCTTAGCCGCGGATTCAGCAAGCGTCTTCTGGTATTGCCACTCCACGGTGCCCTCAAGAGTTACCCAGCCGCCCTTGACGATCACCTTGATGTTCTCGGCGGGAATGCTGACGTGGTTCTGTAGTTCCTGCACGGCATCGCGTGCGATTTCAGGATCCGTACGGGTCAAGCCCAACTTCACCTGGATGTCGTTCGCCACTCCTTTGACGCCGTAGACGCGCTTTACCGCTTTCTCGGCTTCTTCCTTCTCCCAGTAGCTGGACACGTACCCGGATAGAGTCACCACTCCATCCTTCACAGCCACTGCGATGTCGGGCGATGTGATTTTGGGATCGTATTTGAGTTCGAATAAGACGTCCTCGCGTAGCGCCGCGTCGGTCTTTGGTAGTGATGAAACTGAAGTTGCCATGTTGTATCCTTTCGTTCCTTGGAAAATTATCAAATCAAAGTCAATGCGCGGGCGCGGGGATCGGTCCACCTCGAGCTGTCGTACCCCTGGCCCACGACCGCATACGGAATCCCAGCGCTACGAACAACACGCCGAGTACGAACCAGTAAGCGCCTACCCAAAGTGCGATCACCAGGGCGCCGGCGATGGGCACGAGGGCCATCAGAAAACCCAACACGATAGAGGCGATACCACTCAGGATGAGCAGCCACTCTCCTGATATGTACCGGCGCAGCCGCACTGCGGCAACGACTTTTAGAACACCGGTGAAGAGGGCCCAGGCGGCGATCACATAGACGAGCGCCAACGTCGTGATCCCGGGCCACAGCACTGTGATAACGGCGGCCGCAATACCGACGATCCCTTCAAGCACCTGCGCGCCCCAGCGGTCGTGTTTTTCAATTGCGCGGACGGCGCCGATGATGTTCATCACGCCATCCGCCAAGGCATATCCGGCGAACAGAAAGACCAAAGCCATTAAGGTGATGCCGGGCCACGCGAAAGTCAAGATGCCCAACACGATTCCCAGCAGGCCGCGGATAACAAGTGCCCACCAATTCGTTGCGAGTGCGATTCCCATAGAACTCTCCTCTTTTCAAAACGCGCCTCTCAGGCGGAATTTTCGATAGCGCGGATGCTCCCCAGTCACGCAGCTTTGCCGGCATCTCCGGACTGTGCGGCCTGGGCGTTGCCTGCACCTCCCGACTGCGCGGCCTGGGCGTTGCCTGCACCTCCCGACTGCGCGGCGGTGGTCTGCTCAATCGGAATCTGCCGTCGTTCCTCCTTCTGCTCTTCGACGGGAATCGTTACCTCGAGCATGCCGTTTTCGAACTTGGCTTTGGCCTCGTCCACTTTGGTCCCTTCCGGCAGCGGGATGACTCGGCGGAAGGTACCGTACTGCCGCTCGGTCAAGTGAATACCGCCCCTGTTTTCCTGGACCTCGGCCTTGCGCTCTCCCTCCAGAATCAAGGCGTCGCCCAAGATTTCGATCTTTACATCGGCCGGGTTAACTCCCGGAAGTTCCGCACGCACCACGTATTTATCATCGGTCTGAGAAACTTCGATAGGCGCCATCACGGTGGCGACCACATCGGCCCGATCCGGGCCGATGTCTCCCAACACGCGGTCCATCTCCTGACTCATTCGTCGCATCAGTGAGAACGGGCTCATCCGGAAGAAGTCCGCCGGTGAGAGCATCAGCGCCGCGGGGTAACCGGCGCTACGCCTTGCGAGACTGCCTTGCGGCGAAGATTGCCGCGCCATCTCGCGCCCTGGTGCACGTTGACTCTGCTGTTCTTGTCTGGCCATTGCGTCTCCTTTTATTGCTGTGAAATGCCGTCTTCTTTGGTTGAGAAATGCAGTTCCCGTGCCAAGACGCTTTCCCAAACGAATGTGCTTCATGCGGACTGCCGCCACTCTTCAAGACATCCCGGCCGTCGAATTGTTGGAGCCGCCCGTCTATCCATAGAGCGGGAGGAACTCCAGCATCAATTCGGCCGGATAGCGCTGCCGGCCGTGATCGTGCCTGGTCGCATGCTTGTTGGGCGACAGGCCGCCGCAACCGAAGTGTCCGCACTGGAAACAGAGGTGCAGGTGCCAACAGGAATCGCCTGCCTTCGGACATTCGTCGCAGTCGCGCGATCCCGGGCGCACGTTACGGCTTTGATTGAAATGCGGATACGGTGCCATAGGACTGCGATCCTCTATCGAACGCGGAGTACGATTTTTCCGAGCACGTGACGTTCGGCGAGCCTACGGTGTGCTTCCGCGGCATCCTGCAGTGGGTACGCCGCCGCGATAGGAACCCGCAGTTTCGCGGCCGTCACCGCGCGGTTGAGCTGTGCGAACTCTGTGACGCCGGCCACAGCATCGTACGGAATCACGCGGAGTCCGCGACGCTTCCGCGGCTCCGGCTCCACTCCGTTGGGGTACGCCAGGCGGCCTGAGCGGTTCAGGGCCTCCATGCATTGGTCGAGCGCCGGTCCACCAGCCAGCGCAAGTACGGCATCGATACCGTCGGGCGCGAATTCACGAGCTGTCGAGAGGATGTCTTCGTGGTGGCCATCGATGGCAACGTCCGCGCCGAGACGGCGGACGAGCTTCACGCCGTCGTCGCCGGATGCAATTGCCAGGACGCGAGCGCCGCGAAGCTTGGCGAATTGGACTGCCAGCGTTCCCACGCCGCCCGATGCGCCCAGAATGATGACGCTCTCAGCGCGCTTCACGTGGAGCGCCTGGTCGATTCCCTGCAGTGCCGTCAGCCCGGTGGTGGGAATCGCGCCTGCCTCCTTCATGCCCAGAACTTCCGGCACCGGAGCTGTTTTATCGGCGGCCACCGCCACATATTCGGCGTAAAAGCCGCCTTTGGGATTGTCGAAACTATAGGCATACACGGCGTCGCCTGAATGAAAACGGCGAACGCGCGACCCTACAGCCGCGATATGACCGGATCCATCCGTCCCCAGAACCATGGGGAACCTCGGCTTCCCGCCGGGAGACCAACCCGCTCGCATATCCGCGTCCCAACTGCCCACGCCGGCGGTGTGGACCGCGATCAACACCTCGCCCGGGTCGAGCGTCGGCACCGGCAACTCGACAACCTGCAGCATCTCGGGACCGCCGAACCGCTCGATGGCGGCTGCGCGCATGGTCGCCGGCACTGAAGGCGCAGTAGTCTTCCTGGCTGGACGGGTTTTGGTTAAGACAGTCATAGATTCCTTTCTCAGCCGCTGACAAGGTAACGCTGCACAAGCGCAACCGCCATGGCTCCTTCGCCGACCGCGGAAGCGCAACGCTTCACCGAACCATGCCGGACATCGCCAGATGCAAAGACCCCGGGCATATTGGTTTCCAGGTAGTACGGACTGCGGTCGAGCGGCCAGTTTGGCGGAGGGCTGTGGTCTTGCATAAGGTCGGGGCCGGTAACAAGGTACCCCGCGGAATCGCGAACGATTCCGACTTCCGCGGCCCAAGTGGTGCGAGGGTCGCCTCCGATGCAGACAAAGAGCCAGTGGGTGGCGTAAGTCTCTGACTGACCTGTGCGGGTATTGGTGACTGTAACAGCGTCCAGAAGCTCCGAGCCATTCAAGCCTGTCACCTCGGAGTTTGTCATGACTTTCACATTAGGGGCGGTGAGTATTCTGTCCACGAGGTATTGCGAAAGTGAGGCATGCAGCGAGTCGCCGCGAACCACCATGTTGACGGTGTGGGCCACGCGCGCAAAGTGCATCACTGCCTGGCCCGCCGAATTGCCGCCGCCGACTACGAAGACGTCGTCAGTAGAGCGGCAGAGGCTGGCTTCGCTGGCTCCCGCCCCGTAATACACGCCGGCTCCGAGCAGTCGATCCTCGTCGGGAAGATTCAGCCGCCGATAGTCGACACCGGTAGCGCAGATCGTTGCCCGCGCTACGATTTTAGTGCCGTCGGCGAGATAGCCCACCCCCTTACCTGGAACGAACTCGCCACGAACACCTTCGCGGCCCAACAGAATCTCCGCTCCGAACTTGCAGGCTTGGTCTCGCGCTCGCTCGGCTAAGTCGGCGCCGCTAATGCCATGGGGAAATCCAAGATAGTTCTCGATTTTGGAGCTGCTACCCGCCTGCCCGCCGACCGCAAAGCGCTCGATCACTACCGTCGCCAGGCCTTCCGACGCGCCGTAAACGGCGGCGCTAAGGCCTGCCGGTCCAGCGCCGTAGATCGCCAGGTCGTATTCCGAGCGCGAGGGATCGTGGAACCACCCGAGGTGTTCTGTGATCTGACGGATAGTCGGGCACTCCAGGCGGGTACCGTCGGGGAATACACAAACCGGCAGCCGGCTGTCGTTCATGCCCGACACACCGGCCTCGGTGCGCGCTTCTTCATCGCTTCTCAGTTCTATCCACTCGAAAGGAATGTCGCTTCTGTGAAGAAAGTCGCGGATCATGTAGGCGAGAGGCGATCCGATCCGCCCGTACAGCTTAATTGTTTCGCCATTTTCCTTCTGCTTCTGCTCCGTCATTTCGATCGATGCCCGGCGTCTTAATTGCGAACGGCAGTTGCAGTGCCACTTGCCGGCGTGGCGTTATTGCCGTCGTTTTGTTGTCGGCGACGTCTTCGGGTCGGACACTCCTGTCTACCTCTAGACAGTCACTTAGCGGCAAGGGCGGGATTTCAGTGTGGTCCCACCATCGCGACGGACTGGCCCCGGGAGTGCATTCGAATGCGCTCAGAGGATATCTGCGTGCCCCAAAATACTGTGCCTTCATTAGTAATCGCGAAGAGTTGGTGGTCCCTTTGGATCCGGGGTATGGCCGCGATCTTACTGGGGGCGATCACCGTCCTATGGAAGGCAGTCACGATAACCGATCTCGTGCTTCTCTTTTTCGGGTACGCGTTCGTAGATGGGCTGGTCGGTATCGCCGGCGCATTCCGGGCCGCCCAACAGCGGGAAAGAGGTGGAATTCTGCTGCTTGTGGAAGGTGTGCTGGGTGTGGCTGCGGCGCTCCTCGCCGCAACATGGACCGGGTTGACGGACCTGGGTGAAATGTACCTGATCGCCGCGTGGGCGCTTGCCACCGGCGCAGTAGAGATTGCCGCCGCACTGAACCTGCGAAGATACCTCACCGGTGAACTCTTGCTGGCCTGCAGCGGCGTGGCTTCCCTGGTGCTGGGCGCGATCATGGCGGTGCTACCGCTGACGGGACCATCGATGCTGGCGCGATCAATCGGAGCCTATGCGTTCGTATTCGGGGTGTTGCTGATCGGACTCGGTTTCCGGTTGCGATCCCGGGTCAGATTACCGGCCATAGCGGTGTAAGGCCACGACGCCACACCTTCAGAGCCTGCGAATTGCGTGGCGTTCCACGCGAGGTCCGGCGGGCCGCACCCATGGATGCAGATAGGGGTGTACGTAGTGCTCACGGCCTTCCCACCTTCTCTCCCAAGGACGATCGATTACTATCGTGTGCCGCGGCCAAATCAGGACTGGGGTCGTCCATCCCCAAGGCGCAAAGGAAGCTCCGATCGTGATTCCCGGGCCGAATCGAATCGCTCCCGCGATGGCCACTCCCCCTACCGGCCGGGTGAACAACATCAACGGATCGTAAGTGGGAACGTAGATGACGCCCGGCGTAGCCGGCAGTAGCTCGATGTATCCCTGGTTCGCGTTCACCGTTATGTAATTGTTCGATTGCAGATAGCCGAATTCCATCGCTTTTCGCCGCAGGCGCTGTATGGCGTCCATGACGTCTTCACGCTGGGTGAGCACAGCAGTGCCCAGTTGCTGCACCCAGACAGGGTCCCGCGCCATCATCTCCAGAACCGATGGGAACGGAAGTAGCGCAATCACGCTGGGATCCCAGGGCAGGTTGTCCTGACGGATTGCCTCGGCCAGCGCCTCCCCGGTGAGGTTGCTATGCTGGCGGGCCCATGCTGCTGCCTCGGGAATCTGGTCCCAGTAGGTGGACGCTGCCAGGATTTGAGCCAGCAGCGGATCGGGATAGAGCGCGATTCGGGAGACAAGTTCGTCCAACTGCCCGGGCGTGAGCCGGACGGGCTGGGCACTTGCCGGATGGGTGCTCAATGCGATGCAGATAAGGAGGAACGCTTCCGCCGAAAGCCAGCGGCGAACGAAGGAATTAAAGCGGGTGTTCATAGGGCACCGACGTCCGGCCGGAGTTGTCGCTAAGGGACCACTTCGATCAGGTTCTCCACTTCCGTCACACCCGGCGCCGCCCATGCCGCGCGCTCGGCCTCCTCCCTCTCGTTCCACGAACGCACGGTACCCCGCAAGATCACCTTGCTACCGTCGGTTTCCACCGAGAGGCGGCGCGCATCCAGTTCGGCGCTGCGGCGAAGTGCCTCTTCGATCTTTTCCTTGATCTTCTGTGGTGGTGCGTTCGTCTTGATAGCGATGTTGTTGATGATGCCGGCCACGCCTTCGAGTTTGCGAATCGTCGACTCGGCCAGCTTACGCTGAAATTGCCAGCGCACTTCGCCCTCGAGCGTCACCCATCCATCGCGGACCGTCACTTTGATTTTGTCGCTGGGAATCAGGATGTGGCTCTCGAGCTCACGCACGGCGTCGCGCGCGATCTCGGGATCGGTCCGCTTCGAGGTGAGGTTGAGCTGAATATCGTTGGCCACCGCACGCACGCCATACACGCGCTTCGCGGCACGCTCGACTTCTTGTTTGATCCAGAGATTCGGGACGGTGCCGGTTAGCGTGACGACTCCGTTGCTCACGGCCACCCCGATGTCACTATCAGCGAGTTGCGGTTCCCACTCCAGTTGGTAGATCACATCCCTACGGATTGCGTCGTCGCTCAATTTCGTACCTGAGGCCAGGGCTGCCATGATTTGTCTCTCCTTCTAATTTCGGCGTTCTAGCGAATTGGCGTACATGCGTGTTCGACTTGCAGCTACGCTGCCGTTCGGATCACAAAGCGAGCCCCAGGGTTTTCAGGAGCGTCCGCATCCATTGATTGAAGTAGTCGTCTACGGGTCGACGCATCTTGCCCAACCGCAAGCCTTTGGCGTGCCGTACGGGAATCAACGTTGCGGAGTTTAGGGAAACGGCGACCAACGCTCCGTGGCAGTTAGGGGTCCGCCAGCGGCGCGGCAGACGTTACCTCTCCCGACGACTCCAGCGGTTTCCTTGTGAAATGCATTTCCGGGCACGAAGTTGCCTCGCAGCGTGGATATTTGCGGTGCAGGCTGTCTGATCAGTCCGAGTGCTCCTGAACGAGTCTCCGCCAACCGGTGGTCCTGTCTAATCTACGGGTAGATGGCGCCGTTCCACCACTCGATGCAAACTTTAGTGCGCAACGTCGCCATCCGGTTGCAAGAGCACGGGAATACGGCTCGCTTTCAATTGGCGGCTCGACTGCATACTCCGGCAAACAGCGGATCCGCGGTCCGGGTCCGAAAAGGAGAACTTGCCACATGCTCAACGTCTTTCCAAGCAAGACCTCGACGCGCATTGCAGCCGTGGGTGCCGTCGTCTTCCTGGCCGCCGGCCTTTTGACCGCGCCGTCAACTTTCGCTGCGAAGCGTGACAAGAACCACCGCGATGCCTTTATGCGTGGCGACACCGACGAAGAAGAACTCGCGAAAAAGGTGCGGCACGAGCTCGTCATGCTGCCCTACTATGGCGTCTTCGACGATCTCGCCTTCAAGCTGGAGGGCAACACAGTCATACTTCTGGGCGCCGTCACCCGGCCCACGCTCAAGAGCGACGCCGAGGCCGTCGTCAAGCGCATCCCGGGTGTCGAAAAGGTGATTAACCAGATCGAAGTGCTACCTCCGTCTCCGATGGACGACCGCATCCGAATGGCCGCATACCGCGCAATCTACGGCGACCCCGCTCTATCCACGCGGTATGGCTATCGTGCTTTGCCGTCGATTCACATCATCGTCAAAAACGGCAACATCACTCTCCGGGGCGTGGTCGCCAACGAGTTCGACAAGAACCTGGTGAACACGCGGGTCAACTCCATCCCAGGCGTATTTTCGGTTAAAAATGAGCTGGAAGTCGAGGATGGTGCATAGCCCCGATCGGTACCGGGGCGCCGCTAACGACACGCCGCCCTGGAGGTGCACCATGACACGCTTCACCCGATCCGCCTTTGTCGTCTGCCTGCTTCTGCTGCCCTCGGCCCGGAGCCA
This sequence comes from Candidatus Solibacter sp., assembly GCA_025463045.1. Taxonomy (GTDB): domain Bacteria; phylum Acidobacteriota; class Terriglobia; order Bryobacterales; family Bryobacteraceae; genus Solibacter. The sequence goes on along the minus strand of JAOAPT010000347.1, from coordinate 1,249 downwards.
GATTCGTGTGCCCAACCGGCTAGCCAAGCCGGTGTTCCAGGGCAAGCAGGGCAGGCAGAAGACCGAAATCCGGTTCGATCCTTCCACCGGCATTGTCACCCTAAAGTTGCTGGTTCAGGATGTTAACGGGTCTTTCATTCCGAATCTCCGCCGCGAGAACTTCGTCGTATATGAGGATGGCCAGCGGCAGACCAACGCCTCCGTCGACATCGAACACGCGCCGGCTGCCATCGGACTGCTCTTCGAACACGGAGGTCGGTTCCCTAGCCTGAACCAGGAACTTGTGGACAACGTATCGCGCTCCGGCCGCGAGTTGCTCCACACGCTGGGCGAGCATGATCGCATAGCCGCATGGATGTACGCCGACCAGGTGAAGCAAGTCGCCGATTTTTCGGACGGCCGCGAAGCTCTCGAGTCCACCCTCACAGGCCTAAAAGCCCCGGACGTTTCGGAGACCAATCTCTACGACGCTCTAATCGCCATGCCTGGTCTCATGCATCCTCCACCAGGTAACCCAGCGGTGGTCCTGCTCTCATCCTGCGTAGATACTTTCAGCAAAGCGAAGTACGAGGACGTCCTTGCCGCCGCCGGGCGGTCCTCCTCGCCGATTTACACCATAAGCTTGGCGAATCCGTTGCGTATGGCCGCCGAGATAAATGGTTCACCCGCGTCGAAGCGTATCGACTGGGCTACCGCGGAGCACAGGATGCAGGAGATCTCCAAGGCGTCGGGCGGCCGCCTCTATTCCCCCCGGAGCGCCGTCGAGCTGAGTGCCGCGTACGATGACATGATGGAGAATCTCAAGGTTCGCTACGTAATCACCTACCGCTCCACCGCCCCCGCCAACTCCACCGCTCCACGTACCGTGCGCGTCGAACTGATCAATCCCGCCACCGGTAAGCCTCTACAGATTGTCGACGAGAACGGCGCCCCCGTTCGTGCCACGGTGGTTCTCCAGCAGACGTACACACCGGGGCCGGCCGTCGCGAGACCGCAGGCGTGACTCGACGGCATCTCCCCTGGAACGGCGGCACCCGTTCGTTGAGCGTGTCAGCGAGCTCGCAGACCTCAAGCACGCCGTTACGGTTGAAGAACATACTCCAATCAGAGCCGCGATAGTTAGGGAGCGCCGAGCCGTAGACAGGCGCTCGGCGCTCCGTTGAAAATGACGCGCCTAAAAATGATCGTGCATTTTCATCCCTTGTTGTGGCCCCGAACGGGGCCATGAAGAACTCCGTTGAAGAACAAG
>JAOAPT010000346.1 GCA_025463045.1 Candidatus Solibacter sp. | reverse complement strand
CGCGCACGCGCTCGTCCTCGCCACTAACGGAATCTTCGCCGTGATGTCCTACATCGTCACCGGCCGCACCCAGGAAATCGGCATCCGCATGGCCCTCGGCGCGCGCCAGTCCGACGTACTCCTCATGGTTCTGATGCAATCCATGCGCCCCGTCGCCGTCGGAGTCGCCCTCGGACTTGGCGGAGCGCTCGCCCTCACCGGCCTGATGAAATCCCTTCTCTACGAAGTGAGCCCCGCCGATCCCCTGATTCTCACCGCCGTCACGCTCCTGCTCGTGTTGGTCGCTGCCGTCGCAGGTCTGCTCCCCGCCCGCCGCGCCGCCTGTATCGATCCGCTCATCGCGCTCCGCAACGAATGAGCGATTTCGAGATCGCTTTCACGCCCGCCATTTTCGAAACTTGGGCGGACCCGCGCCCCGAAGGCGTTCTTATCCGTACTACTAATCATCCGTGGCCAACTCTGTTTTTCACGCCCGCCGGCTTCGACCACTTTTGACCCTAAGCTTCTCTTCTTTATCGGCGTTCATCGGCGTTCATCGGCGGCTAAGGTTTTCTTTTATGTTCCCCTACAGATGAATAATCCCCCGCTGGATCGCCGCCGTCGCCGCCTGCGTCCGATCCTGCACGCCCAGCTTACTCAAAATATTCTTCACGTGATTCTTCACCGTATGCTCCGCGATACTCAACGTGAACGCGATCTGCTTATTCGCCAGCCCCCGTACGATCAGCCCCAGCACCTGCACTTCCCGCGCGCTCAAATCCGGACGCGGCAACTGCGCCGCCAGCGACGCCGCCACCGCCGCCGGCAAATACGTCTGCCCCGCATGCACCGCGCGGATCGCCTTCAGCAGCTCATCATGCAGCACGTCCTTCGTCAGGTACGCCTGCACTCCCGCCGCCAGCGCGCGACGAATATCCTCATCCCCGCCGTACGTCGTCAGCGCGATCAAATGCGCCCCTGGAAATTCCGACCGGATCGCGATCGCCGCCTCCACTCCGCCCATCCCCGGCATGCGCAGATCAAGCAGCGTCACGTCCGGCTGGTGCGCGCGGAACATCTCCACCGCCTGGTTTCCGTTCGCGGCCTCCGCCACCACCGTCATATCCGGCTGCATATTGACGATGGTGACCACACCTACCCGTGCTACCAAATGGTCCTCGGCGACTAATATTCGAATTTTTTCATTCATGGCAGTGGTACCGTTACCTCGACTTGCGTTCCCTCTCCCGGCTGGCTGTCAAGGCGCAACTCTCCGCCCAACCGCTCCGCCCTCTCGCGCATTCCCATCACTCCGAAATGCCCGCCCCGCGACGCAAACACGTCGTGCTGATCGAACCCCAGACCGTCATCCACAATCGCGAGATACAACTTCCGCGCTTCCACCCGGATCTTCACCCAGATCTTTCTCGCGCTCGCGTGCTTCAACACATTCGTCACCGCTTCCTGCGCGATCCGCAGCAGGTGCTGCTCCATTTCCTCCGGCAGTTCGGTCACCGGCCCCGTGACCTCCACCTTCACCTCCACGCCTGATCCCGCCGTCCACAACAGCGTTGCCGATTGGATCGCCGCCGCCAGATCCTGCCCTTCCAGCGCCGACGCCCGCAGATCCATCACGCTCCGCCGCGCCTCGGTCAAACTGTGCCGCGCCATCCTCCGCGCCAGGTCCAGGTAGCTCCGCGCCGGCGTCGCGTCAACCGGCATTGACATCGCCACCGCATCCAATTGCGACGAAATCCCGACGAATCCCTGCGCCAACGTATCGTGGATCTCCCGCGCCAGCCGCGCCCGCTCTTCCAGCACCAGCGCGAATCGCGATCGAATCTGCCGTAGCCGCAATTGATAGATTGCCCACGCCGCAGCGCACAGCGCCAGTCCGCACAGCAGTCGAAACCAGAGCGTTTCCCAAAACTGCGGCTGCATTTCGAAACTGTAGGCCGCCATGCTCGATGGTCCGTCCGGCAACTCCGCCCGCACCACGAACCGGTACGTCCCGTGATGCAGGCTGTTGTAATTGATCACCCGCCGCGCACCCGCCGGCACCCAATCGTGATCCAGCCCCTCCAGCCGGTAGAAATACTGCACCCGCTCCGGAGCGCTCAGATGGACCCCCGTATATCGAATCTGCAGCCGCTCGTTCCCCGGCGCCAGTTGTGCCGCCCGCGACAGATCCACCGGCTCGCCATTCGCCGTCATCTGCATGATGTGCGCGGCCGGAGGCAGCGCCACCGGCTTGCGCGCATCCGGATCCAGCACCGCCAGTCCTCGCCCCGTCGTGAACCACAGCCGCCCGTCCGCCGTCCGAATTCCGCCCCCCGCCGTCGGATACGCGGGAGCGCACTGCGCGCTCCGCAGCCCGTCGTCCACTCCGTAATTCTGCGGCTCCAGCCGCGTCCGTTTGTGCGCGCTGAAATCGAAAAGCTGCCGCTTCGAAATCCGGCAAATGCCGCGCGTCGTGCTCAGCCACAGCGATTCGCCATCGTCGAACACCTTCCCGATGTTGTCGCTCAACAGCCCGTCCTTCGCCCCATAGCGAAAGAACTTCCCGTCGTGCATCGCATTCAGTCCGCCGCCGAACGTCGCGATCCACAGCACCCCGTCGGCATCGTGATACAGCGAGCGGATCTGGTCGCTCGAGAGCCCGTCCGCCGTCGTATACTGCCGCCGCTCATTGCCCTTCACCTTCCACAATCCCTTGCCGTACGTCCCCGCCCAGATCGCGCCATCCTGCGCCTCCGACAGCGTCACCATGAAATCGATCAGCAGCGGACCACCCGGCACCACATTCTGAAACTCCTTGCCCCGCACCACGCTCAGCCCCGCCGGAGTCGCCAGCCACAGCGCACCCCGCTCGTCCTCCAACGCATCGAAGATGCCCTTGCGCGCCAGCGGATCCGGCGGATGATAGGTCTGAAACGCGCCGTTGTGCATCCGCGTCACGCCAGACCGCGTGGTGATCAGCAGATCGCCATTCCGCGCCTCGCGAATCTGAAGAATCTGCCGGTCCGGCAGGCCGTCGCCCACCGAAAAATGCCGCATCGGCGCGCTCGAAAAAAGCGTCAGCCCGAAGTCGTTGAACCCCACCCACACGCGCCCCGCGCGATCCTGATACACCGCGTTCGGTTCATCGCTCGGCAGCCCTTCGCTCTTGCCGTACACCATGAAAATATCGTTGCGCCACCGGCTCAAGCCGCCGTTCGCACCGATCCACAAATCGCCCTCGCGATCCTCGAACAGGCACCGCACCACGTCGATGTCATCGCTGCTGTCGCGCCCCGTCGTCACGAACCGGACTCCCTGCAATCGTGCCATCCCGTAGTTGGTACCCGCCCAGATATTGCCGTCCCGATCCGCCCAAAGCGCCCGCACCGATTGGTCCGGCAGCCCGTCCTTCGTCCCGAACTTCTGCACCGTCCCGTCCGGCGAACGCCGGATAATTCCCGTGCTGCCCGAAACCCAGATATTGCCCTGGCGGTCGCCGATCATGCTCAGCACCACCATCCCGTCCAAGACCTCCGGCGCGATCGCCGTCACGAATTTTCCGCCCGTCCTCCGCGCCACCCTGCTGAAACCCGCGACCCATAAATCATGATTCTGGTCTTCACACACCGCGCGCGCACTGCTCACCGGAATGTCGATCTCGGGCCGCATCGTCGTGAACGTCCCATCGTGGTACCGCGCCAGATAGAGTCCCGCGATCACCCACAGCTCGCCATCGTGCGTCGAGTACAACGCCGTGATCGCCGGATCCGGCAGTCCCTGTTTCACCGTGTACGTGCGAAACTTGCCCTGGCGATATTGCGTCAGCCCGTTCGGCGTGCCGATCCACAGGGAGCCGTCATTCGCCGCCGCCAGCGCCGTGATCGAGTTGTCCGGCAGGTCGCCGTTGCTCTTGCTGAACACGACGAACTCGTAGCCGTCGAACCGCGCCAGGCCCTCATCCGTGCCCAGCCACAGATATCCGTCCTTCGTCTGCGTGATCGCCCGGATCGTGTCCTGCGGTAGTCCGCGCTCCTGCGTCCACAACGTGCGCGAATATTGCGTGAGGCTCTTGCGCGGATCCAGGGCATGCGCGCCGGGAGCCAGCAAGCCCGCCAGCGCCCACCAAATCGCGATGCGCGTGCCCCGTCTTCTCCGTATCAAACTTTAAGTATATGCGGCGCTTTCCACGCCCCGCATAGCCCCTTCCAGCTATCCCCGGTCGCCCATCGCTTCCAGCAGCCGCGCGTATCCCGTCCGGCTCACCGGCAGTTGCGTGCCGTCTGTCAGAATCGCCACCCGGCTCTCCTTCCCGTACGGCTCGATGCGCGCCACCCGCTCCAGATTCACGATTGCGGAGCGATGAATCCGCACGAACACCGCCGGATCCAGCATCGCCTCCACGCTCGCGATCGCCTGCTGCTTCAGGTAGCTCTTCCCCTCGCTATGCAGCGCCACGTAGTCGTCCTGCGCCTCCACGTAATCCAGCTTCCCCATCGGGATCACGTGAACGCGCGCCCCATCCTTCACCACGATCCGCTGCCTGCGCTCGCCATCCGGACGCGCCGGAGCCCGCCGCTCCCCCAGCTTCGCGAGCGCCTTCGCCAAACGTTCCGCGCTGAAGGGCTTGAGCAGGTAATCGACCGCCTGGGCATCGAAGGCCTTCATCGCGTACTCGTCGAACGCCGTCACAAAAATCACCCGCGGCATCGCCTCCCCATCGATCAGCTCGAGCACTTCGAACCCGTCCAGCTTCGGCATCCGCACGTCCAGAAACACCAGGTCCGGACGCAATTCACCAATCGCCTTCACCGCCTCGAACCCGTTCCCGCACTCCGCCGCAATCTCGATCTCCGGATGCGCCCCAAGCAACTCCCGCAGATACCCGCGCGCCAGCTCCTCGTCGTCAACAATAATCGCCCGCACTCCCGCCAGTATCTCTCACCCCACTCTGTTTTATCCGTGTTCATCCCCGCCTATTTTTATCGGCGTTCATCGGCGGCTAAAGGTTTTCTCTTTGTTTGCGGCTCTCCCCGCTTGACATCGTTCCTACCCATAGGTAGCCTATACGTAGTTCACCTATGCCGAAAGCCGAGCTCGTTCCCGGAACCCTGATCCTCCTCGTTCTCCGCGTCCTCCAATCCGGCCCGCTCCACGGATACGCCATCGCTCAGCGCATCGGCCAACTCTCGAGCGACATCCTCCAGGTCGAAGAGGGCTCACTCTACCCCGCCCTCCAAAAGATGCTCCTCAAAGGTTGGGTCAAAGCCGAATGGGAGCTCTCCGAAACCAAACGCCGCGTTCGCTCCTATCGCCTCACTGCCGCCGGACGCAAGCAACTCGAAGCCGAGCTCGCCAACTACGATCAAGTCAATCGCGCCATCAAGTCCGTCCTTAAACTCGCCTGACAAGGTGCCCCCATGACCGAACTCTTCCGCCGCCTCTGGTATCTCTTGAATCGCCGCCGCCTCGAGCGCGAAATGGCCGACGAGATGCAGTTCCATCGCGAACAACTCCCCCTCGCCCGCCGCGCCGATTTCGGCAGCAGCCTCCGCCTCATCGAAGATTCGCGCGACATCTGGGGCTGGACCTGGCTCGACCGCCTCACGCAGGACCTCACCTATGGCGCCCGCGTCCTCCGCCGCTCGCCCGCCTTCACCCTGACCGCCCTGCTCGTCCTCGGCCTCGGAATCGGCGTCCCGCTCACCGCCTTCCGCCAGGTCCTCTACGATCTCCAGGCCAACACCGCCCCCGACCCTGCCACGCTCGTACAACTCACCCGCCGCGCGCCCGGGCTCCACATCACCGTGCTCTCCTACCCTGCCCTCGAGTTCTACATCGCCAACGCCCGATCCTTCCGCGAGATCGTCGCCCTCTCCCCGCCTCACCAGGCCACCTTCGGCACGGCCGCCGCCGAACCAGTCCGCATCCTCTTCGCCACCGCGAACTACTTTCCCGAGTTCGCCATCGGCCCCGCGCGCGGACGCATCCTCACCCCCGCCGACGAACGCGCCGATTCCGAACCCGCCGCCATGATCGCCGAATCGTTCTGGCAGCGGCGCCTCGCCGGCGATCCCGCCATCCTCGGCCAGATCCTCACCCTCAACGGCAAGCCCGTCCGCGTCGTCGGCATCGTCCCCCGCACCGCGCGACTCACCGCCGACGTCTGGATGCCGCTCTCCCGCCAACCCGCCGTCGTCGAAGGCAGCACTCTCCTGACCGATTGGAGCGGCGCGCTCGATGTCTACGCCCGCCTCGCTCCCGGCGTCTCCCCGAAAGCCGCCGAGCAGGAAACCCGCGCCCTCAGCCTCCGACTCCACGACCTCCGCCCCCGCGACGTGCGCCACGACGAGTACCTCGAAGCCCGCCCCGTTCTCCAGTTCGATCCCAATAGCTCGGAGTTCCAGATCGTTCTCACCGCCGCCGTCCTTGTGATGATTCTCCTCGTCGCCGCCTGCGCCAATCTCGGCATCCTCGTCCTCGCCCGCGGCGTCGCCCGGGAACGCGAGATCCGCACCCGCATGGCGCTCGGAGCCGCCCGCTCTCGCGTCGTCCGTCAGCTATTCACCGAGTCGCTCCTGCTCGCCGCGCTCAGCGCCGCCGCGGCGCTCGCCCTCAGTTCCATCGTCCTCAAAATCATCCAATTGCAGCGCGATTCCGGCATCGCCCCGAACCTCTTCCCCGGCTGGATCGTCCTCGCCGCCACAGCCGCCGTCGCCGTCATCGCCGCGCTCGTCTTCGGACTCCCGCCCGCCCTTCGCCTCACCAGCCTCACGCCCCGCGGCGGCCGCGCGCGCACCATCTTCCTCGGCGCCCAGGTCGCCGCCAGTTGTCTCCTGCTCGTCGTCTCCACTCTTCTGATTGCCAGCCTGCAGCGTCTCCGCACGATCGATCCCGGCTTCGACTATCAGCACCTGGTCTGGATCTCGCCCGGACTTAAAGCCCACGGCTACAACGCCGCCGCCGCGCAGTCTTACATGGCCCTTCTCCGTACGCGAGCCGCCGCCCTCCCCGCCGTGAAGTCGTCCTCCGCCGTCTGGCTCGCGCCCTGGGGCGATTCGCACATGGGTACCGGATGGTCCGGGCGCGTCTTCGCCGGCAATCACGTCGATCCCGATTTCGTCGCGACCGCCGGCCTCCATCTACTCCGCGGCCGCAACTTCCGCCCGGGCGACGACGCCGTCACTATCCTCACCGAGGCCTCCGCCCGCCAACTCTTCCCCGGCCAGGACGCGCTCGGCAAAATCGTCCCCTGGGATCCCCACGGCCCCGTCGTAATCGGCATCGTCAGCAACGCCTCCACCACCGCCATCGGCGCTACCGACCCGCTCGAATACTACCTGCCCGCATCCCGGGCCGACGCTCCCGAGTCCTTCCTCCTCCTCCGCGTCGCCGGCAACCCGCGCGATGGGCTCCGCCTCCTCCAGGACACCGCTCGCGCCCTCGACCTGCGTCTCCAGCCCGTCGTCCACTCGCTCACCGATGCCTATGATCGCGAGCTCGAGAAGATCTCCCGCGCCCTTGCCGTGATCACCCTCCTCGGCACCGTCGCCGTCCTGCTCTCCGCAATCGGACTCGCCGGACTGGCGGGCTACACCGTCGCCCAGCGCACTCACGAAATTGGTCTCCGCATGGCACTCGGCGCCCGCGCCGGTCAGATCGTCCGGGCCATCCTCGCCCCCATGACCCGCCCCGTCGCCGTCGGCTTCCTCTGCGGAGCCATCGGCGGAACCGCCGCCGTCAAAATCCTCCGGAGCGGAATCGCCGGGATCTCCGGCCTCACTGGCTTCGATCCCCTGGCCTACCTCGCCGCCCTGGTCTTCTTCCTGACGATCGTCGCGCTGGCCATCCTGGCGCCCGCCCGCCGCGCCATCCGCGTCGATCCCGCCAAGGCGCTCCAACACGACTAGCCCAGGGCTAGCCATAACACCAGATAACGCCGACTCCGACGTAAGCCCCGATCTCGTTCGCCGCGGTCATGTATAATTGCGCGGGATGCGCCGGGATGCTTAGGGACTTCGTATACGCTGCGCGGACGCTGCGATCCAGTCCAGCTTTCGCCGCCGCGGCGATTGCCACACTCGCTTTGGGGATCGGCGCGAGCACCGCAATCTTCAGTGTGGCCAACGCTGTGCTGCTTCGGCCGCTTCCCTACAAAGACCCTGGGCGGCTGGTGTATGCCTGCAACGACCTGAAGACCCGAAACGTGTCCGACCATCTTTGGTCCGGTCCGAATTATGTGGATCTGCGGGACCATGCAAGTGCAGCGCTGGAGGACGTGGCGGCAGTCAGCACGTTACGTAGCAATCTGGCACATGACGATGGGACGCCGGATGAGATAGTATTCGCTACCGTCACGCCGAACCTATTTCGGGTCCTGGGAGCCCGCGTCGTACTGGGACGAGACTTCATCGATAGCGACGGGCAACCTCAGCCTACGACGGCTGATGGTGCCCCACCGCCGCCCGACCAGCGTCTCCCGACGTATGCCATCGCAAGCCACGAGTTTTTCCAACGGCGGTTTGGCGGCAATCCGGCGATGCTGGGGCGGCCGCTCAGCAAGAACGGTCCTATCCTGGTTGGGGTCGCGGAGCCGGGGGTCGAACTGCTATTTCCGCCGGATCGGAACATCGAACGCAAGCCCGACCTGTGGATGGCGTTGCGATTGCAATACAGCGAAAGCCTCCGCGTCGGTATTTTTCTCCGGCTGATCGGACGCCTTCGGCCCGGCGTTACACTGCGGCAAGCGCAAGCCCAAGCCGATGCAGTCGCTGCACAGATCCGAGCCATCGAGCCCACTTATCGCGGAGCAGGACTGCAGTTTCGCCTCGAGCCGATGCAGCAATATCTCGTGACATCGGTACGGCCCGCGATTCTGGCGTTAATGGGAGCGGTTATCTTTCTACTTTTGATCGCGTGCTCGAATGTGGCGAACCTATTCTTGGTCCGCGCGTCTTTACGCGGCCGGGACTTGGCGGTGCGCACCGCAATGGGCGCAAGTTGGTGGCGCCTGGCGCGCCAAATGCTTGCGGAGGCGTTGCTGGTCTCGGCCGTTGGTTCGGTCTTGGGATTTGGCTTGGCTTGGGCGGGGGTCCGCGAACTGCTTTCCATTGCGCCGGCCAATCTGCCGCGTCTTGACAGCACGCATATCGATCCCGCGGTACTCGCGTTCAGCATGGGCGCGGGATTGCTGGCTGCAGTACTCTTCGGGCTGGCGCCTGCTTTTCGCGCAGCGCGTCCGGATGTCGCGCAAGTTCTGAGGGCGAGCGGACGGGCCAGCGGCCTTAGCGGCGGAGCACTGCTGCAAAATGCCGTTGTGGTGACGGAGGTGGCACTGTGCTTTGTTCTGCTGGTGGGTTCCGGGTTGATGTTTCGCAGCTTCCTTGCCTTGCAGAGGATTGATCCGGGTTACGATGCGCGCGGATTGCTTACGTTTCGAACCGTCGGTGGTAAGCCCGCGCGGACCATAGATGAACGCGCCGCGGTTGTGAAGCAAATGCACGCCGCGCTTGTTGGAATTCCAGGAGTGGAGAGCGTAACTGCGGCAAATTTACTGCCGCTCAGCGGATCATTTTTTTCCAATCGCTGGGGCCTGGAGGATGCAGTGAACGATACCAGCAAGTTTCAGTCG
>JAOAPT010000307.1 GCA_025463045.1 Candidatus Solibacter sp. | reverse complement strand
GCCGGCACGTTGCCGACGAATTTTACGAGGTTCGCGTCCTGCGCGGGCGCTTTGGCGTACGTGCCTTCCACGCCGTCGATCACCGGCGTCAACGTGACGTAACGCGCGATCGCATCCCGGCTCTGATCGTGGATCTCGCGGACCGCGGCGCCGATCTGGTCGTCGGAGTACGGAGCGATGTCCTCTTGCAGGAAGTCGATCAGGCGCGAATCGCGCTGCAGAATGGAGAGAATCTGGAGCGCGCCATCGGCCGTGCGGATCGCGGGCGCGGCGGCGGCCGGCGCGGTTTTCGGCGTGGGCGCGGAGCGCGTCGTGAGATTCAGCGCGGTTATCGTTTCCGGCGAAAGCTCGCCGGAAAACAAGAGGGAGAAGAAACACTTAAAAGCCAAGACAATACGATTCAATTCGTTGACTCCAAACTTCTAGGATAGCAAGGCGGAGTTATTCGCCGAGAATTTCGGCGACGGACATGGCGAAGTTGGGCAGCAGCGGCGTCGTGAGGCTTTCGTTGACGCGAATTATCCGCGCTATCCCTGCGGTGTAGACAACGATCTGACGGGTCTTAGGGTACACCAGCCAAACCTCGCGCGCACCGTATTCGAAGTAAAGGTCGGTCTTGAACGCCAGGTCTTCGGCCGAGTTGCCATCTGATACGACTTCGATTGCAATGGCAGGTGCATCAATGAAGTATTTGTCTAGAGCCTGCAATGCATGGGTTACGCTGACGTCCGGCTGCACCCAACCGTTGCCGGACAACTGGTATCCCAACTCCATGCGGGCGTCACCCAGTTCCAGAGCTTCGCGTATGCAGTGCGCTTCACGGAGGCTATCCTCGAGGCGTCTGCAAAGGCGGTGCGCAATTCTGTTGTGCTTCTCTTCGGCAGGCGGCAATTCGATCAGCTCTCCCTTTAACAGCTCGCGTTTGCCGGGCTGTTCAGGCAGCCGCTCGAATTCTTCGAACGTCAGGCGGGTCGTAGTTGAACCCATAGTTCAATGATATTACGCCAGCAGATCTTTCACGACCGTGCCATGCACGTCGGTCAATCGGAAATCGCGCCCCTGATACCGGTACGTCAATTTCGTGTGATCGACGCCGAGGCAGTGCAGCATCGTCGCATTCAGATCGTGAACGTGAACGGGATTTTGCGTGATGTTGTAGCTGTAATCGTCCGTCTCGCCATAGCTCAGGCCGCCCTTTATGCCGCCGCCCGCGAGCCACACGCTGAAGCACCGCGGATGGTGATCGCGCCCGTAATTCTCGGGTGACAGATTACCCTGGCAGTACACCGTGCGTCCGAATTCCCCGCCCCAAATCACGAGTGTGTCCTCGAGCATCCCTCGCTGTTTCAAATCCTGAATCAGCGCCGCCGAAGGCTGGTCCGTATCCAGGCACTGCGGCGGCAACTGGCGCGGCACACCTTCGTGATGGTCCCAGCCCATGTGATAGAGCTGGATGAATCGCACACCGCGCTCGGCAAGCCGGCGCGCCAGAATACAATTTGCCGCGTACGTCCCAGGAGTCCGAGCGTCGGGCCCGTAGAGTTCAAACGTCGAGGCCGGCTCTTTCGACAAGTCCGTCAGTTCGGGGATCGACGTCTGCATCCGGTACGCCATCTCGTACTGCTGGACGCGCGCTGCGATCTCGGGATCCCCGAACTGCTTGAGGTTCGCCTGATTGAGCGCGCCGATATCGTCGAGCATCGAGCGCCGCACGCCCGCGTCCACCCCCGGCGGGTTCGAGAGGTAGAGAACGGGATCGCCCCCCGAGCGGAATTTCACGCCCTGGTATTCCGTGGGCAAGAAACCGCTACCCCACAGCCGATCGTAGAGCGGCTGATCGACGCGCCGTCCCGTCCCGCGCGAGATCATCACCACGAACGCGGGCAGATCCTGACTCTCGCTGCCGAGCCCATAGGAAACCCACGAGCCGAAGCACGGACGCCCGGCGACCTGGCTGCCGGTCTGGATGAACGTGATCGCCGGGTCGTGATTGATCGCCTCGGTGAACATGCTCTTCACCACGCAAATCTCATCGGCAATCTTCGCGGTATGCGGCAGCAACTCGCACATCCACGTGCCGCCCTTGCCATACCGCGCGAACTTGTACTTCGACGGCGCCACGGGAAATTTCTTCTGGCCCGACGTCATCCCGGTGAGCCGCTGTCCCTGCCGGATCGAATCGGGGAGTTCCTCCGCGAAGCGGTCCGCGAGCTTCGGCTTCGGGTCGAAAAGGTCCATCTGCGAAGGCGCTCCCGATTGATGCAGATAGATGACGCGCTTCGCCTTCGGCGCGAAGTTGGGAAAGCCCGGCAGTCCCTTTGCCGCGAACGCTCCCGGCGCGCACAACGAGGCCAACGCCGCCGTGCCGATTCCACCAACCGCCCGTCCGAACAACTGCCGCCGGGTGATCATCAGGTCGCGCTCACGAAGAGGGTTCATTGTCGTGTGATCACCTCGTCGAGATTCAGGATGACGCTCGCGACCGTAGTGTACGCCGCAAGTTCCGCGACGTCGAGTTGCACATCGCGCGGTGATTCGCCGGCGGCCAGCAACTTCTCCGCTGCCACGCGATCTCCGCGATACCGCGCTAGCCGCCTCGTCAATCCGCGTTCCAGAATCGCGACTTCATCCGCGGATGCCGCGCGCGAGGTCGCCAGCCGGAAAGCCCACGCCAGCCGTGCGGCGTCTGTCGCGCCGCCCTCCTTCATCATGCGCTCGGCAAGCTTCCGCGACGCCTCGATGTACATCTCGTCGTTGAGCAGCGCGAGCGCCTGCAGCGGCGTCGAACTTGTCTGCCTTCGCACCACGCAGAATTCGCGCGTGGGCGCATCAAAGATGGTCAGCGAAGGCGGCGGCACCGTGCGCTTCCAATACGTATACACGCTGCGCCGCCAGAGGTCCGCGCCCTTCGATCGCTCGAAGAGCTTGCGCCCCTGGAACGCCGAGAGTTGCTCCCATAATCCGTCCGGCTGGTAGATTTTCACCGCGGGACCGCCCACCTTGTCATTGAGCAGTCCGGCAACCGAGAGCGCCTGATCGCGAATCATTTCCGCCGCGAGCCGCACGCGCGGTCCGCGAGCCAGCAGGCGATTTTCCGGATCGCGCTCGCGCATCGCAGCAGACGCCTGCGAGGCTTGCCGGTATGTCGCAGACGTAACGATCAGCCGCTGCATCGCCTTCACGTCCCACCCGGTGCGGACGAATTCCGTGGCCAGCCAGTCGAGCAGTTCAGGATGACTCGGAGCTTCCCCCTGCGATCCGAAATCCTCCGCGGTCTTCACCAGTCCCGTCCCGAAATAGGCCTGCCAATATCGATTCACAGCGACGCGCGCGGTCAGCGGATTCGCCGGATCGACCAGCCACTCCGCGAGCGTCAGACGATTCGCAGGCGCGCCCGCGGGCAGCGGCGGCAGGAACGCAGGCACCGCGGGCACGACCTGGTCGCCGGGCTTATCGTATTGCCCGCGCATCAACAGGAACGTGTCGCGCGGCCGATCCATCTCCTGCATCACCATCGTGGTCGGAATCTTGTTTTCAATCGCGCGCTTCTCCGCTTGCAGCTTGACCACCTGCTCATTCGCGCGACGTCGGTCGTAAGGATGCGTCAGGAAGTACCGCCGAAGCTCGGTGCGATCCTTATCAGTGCGCGCGGCATCATCCGCACGCAGCGTCTTCGCGATCGCTTCCGGCATCACCTCGGGAAACTCATCGTTCGTCACCGACAGGCGGAATCGCCCGACCGGAGCACCCTCGTACTCGCTGCCGATCCGGATCGTGAACGTGCCCCCGGCCGTCACTCGTGCCGGCTCGATCACCGCGTAGTGCGGCTGGTTCATCTGCGGATTCACGCCCCATCCACGCTTCAACTGATCGGCCGGGCGGATCACCAGATCGATCTCCGATTCCTCACTTTTGAAATCGGCCGTAATCCGCGACAGGTCGACCTTGCGCGCGCCCGCCTTCACTTCGAACAACGTCACGACGCCCTTGCCGTCCACCCCGCGCCCGGAGCCGCCACCCGGCAGCGACGCGTCGGGAATCAACTCCAGACGGAATCCGGTGATATTCGCCATCGCGGTGCTGGCCGTGATTTCATAAATCGACGACGGCGGCATCGCACCGCCCGCGATGATCGAGCCGTCCGCCTGTCCTGTGAGCGTCACGCCGCCATCCGCCGAAAGCTCCTCCGTCCGCAAGATCTCCCACTGCGGCTGGTGCGTCAGCGCATTGCGCTCCCACTCACCGAGCCCCGGCGCAAGCCGCTTCTCGACGTCCGCGAGCACCGCTCGCGCCGCCACGATCTCTTCCTCCTTCGCCGCAGCCTGCGCCTCCAACTCCGGCGCGGGCAGCCGCAGATACGGCTTGTGATTACCGCGCCCATCGCGCGGACCGCCATTGCCCGCCTCGTCCACGTTATTGAAAAACGCGTACAGGCTGTAGAATTCGCGTGTCGTCAGCGGATCGTATTTGTGATCGTGACAGCGCGCGCAGCCTACCGTCAGGCCGAGCCACACAGCTCCGAAAGTACTCACGCGGTCCACCAGATTTTCCGCCTGGAACTCCTCCGCGATGCTGCCGGTCTCCGAATTGATCCGGTGATTGCGCTGAAATCCGGTGGCGATCTTCTGCGCGAGCGTACCGTTCGGCAGCAGATCGCCCGCAATCTGTTCGACGGTAAATCGATCGTAAGGCTGATTTCGATTGAACGCGTCGATCACCCAGTCGCGCCACGGCCACATCTCTTTTTCAGGATCGACCTGATACCCGTGCGTGTCCGCGTACCGCGCCGCATCGAGCCAGTCCACCGCCATCCGCTCGCCGTACCGCGGCGATACAAGCAGCCGGTCGACCACCTTCTCATACGCATCCGGCGATCGATCGGCCAGAAATGCATCGAGTTCCGCCAGCGTGGGCGGTAGACCAGTCAAGTCGAACGTGACCCGCCGGAGCAATCGCGCACGATCCGTCTCCGCCGACGGCGCAAGCTTCTCGCGCTCCAGCCGCGCGAGCACGAATTGGTCGATCGGATTTCGCGCCCATACTGCATTGCGCACTTCGGGCAGCGTGGGCCGCACGGGCACCGTGAAGCTCCAATGCGACTGCCACTTCGCGCCCTGCTCGATCCACGCGCGCAGCGTGGCGACTTCCTTTTCGGTGAGCGGTTTGCGATCGGAATATGGCGGCGGCATGCGCATCGCTGGACGCTCCGGCGCAACGCGCTTCATGACTTCGCTCTTCGCCGGGTCGCCCGGCACGATCGGAATGTGCGCGCCGCGCGCCTTCTTCGCGCCGTCCTCGGTATCGAGCCGCAGTCCCGCCTTGCGCGTGCCTTCGTCGGGACCGTGGCATGTGAAGCAGCGATCGGACAGGATCGGCCGCACGTCGCGCGAAAAATCGACGCGGTCGGCAGCCGAGAGACACACGACCGCACACGCCCACAGAGGCACCTTCACAGACAGTCGCACCAGGGACGATGATACTAAATTGCCGCCCTGCTAATACTACTGGGTCACAAAAGAACAATTTAATGTAGAATTGTTTTGTGGGAACACGGCTCTCCGCGCCAGGCCCACAAGAGAAGCGCTTCGCGGCATATACGCGCATTCACGTATTTGCTGGGGCGGAGGAGGCGATGGCGTGGTTGGAGACGCGCATCGGGGGACTGACACTACACGCATAAGGGTGCACCAGGAGGCGGATCTGGCCGCGTTTCGATGCAGCCCTCACGCACACACGTCGAAACTCCGGTCCGCCCTTCCGGAGGAGCCGTTTCCGCAGGCCTCCATTTGTTCGCGACCTATTCGGCGGGAAACGCGCTGTTCGTGGATTGGCAGCCGTGAGCCTGCATGGAGCGGGTCTATTTCCGACTCATACCCGGGTCACTCTCCTTCGCACTAAGAAGGCCCCAGGTAGCAGCGTCAGGATTAATGTAGATGGTTCCGGAACTGTGGAATTTGATGCGATGCTGAAAAATCCAGTCGCGTCCGGACCACCTGAGAAAGGTGTAGACGCGTTGATGCTGATGCTGGCCATGGGGGGCCCTGATCCTGCCAGTTCCTGATTTCTAAAATCGAATATCTGGATACCACCAGAACGGATGCCATCCCACGCGATCACGGCGGTGTTTGCGCAAACGTTCTGGCCGGTCAAGAAGGTAAAAACTGACTGAGAGGAGGGCGTTGTCCCGCAATCCGTACCGATGAACTGTTCGCCAGTGTTCGCCGCGGCCGTTAAATCGAAAATCCCGCTACCCCAGAAAACGGTGAAGCCCGTGAATCGGGAGGCGAGAGGCGCTGTTGAGTCGTAAGTGAACGATCCCCCTGTTGGGGCGGGACCAGTGGTGGTTGTGAATGTAATGTTGTAGAGCACCGGTGCAGCGAAGGCGCTGGTCGCCATGCTGGCCATGACGAAAAGTCGGGCCGCTAAGGGTTTGATCAAGGTCGTTTTCCCTCCGTAAACGTTTGACTTTACAAGTTTCTTTCCGGATGGATTATCGTACAACATCAGGACCGCGCTGTGCAAATGAGCACATGTTTGACCAATCCTTGCAGAATGTCCAAAAGACGCGTACGCATGGTCAAGGCGGCCGAAATGCTGCCCATTTTCGACGCAGGTAAGCGTTGGCTGTCGAGTGCCTTTCTTGTCTTCAGCGGCGCATGCGTCTCGATCATATTGCCGAAATGAGTGCCGCACTCCACTAGACTAAGGGCTTGGGGGAGGAAAGGAGTGGCTGGGACGCAGGGATTCGAACCCCGATACGCAGCTCCAGAGGCTGCAGTCCTACCGTTGGACGACGTCCCACCAACGTTTACAGTCTAGCAAAATTCCGCCCGACGAATCCAGCACACCCCGCATAGTAAACTGGAAATCGAAGATGAGAAAGTGTTTGCGGGTGAGCTTCCTGATATGCCTGTTCGCCCTGGTGGGCGCGGCAGTCGATTGGAAGGCACTCAAACCGCAGGGCTATGTCAGCGATTTCGCCCACGTGATCGACCCCGACAGTAAGGCGCAACTGGAAACCTACGCCGCCTCCGTCGAGCAGGCGACCGGCGCCCAGATCGCGCTGGTGACCATTCCCTCGCTCGAAGGCGAGCCTATCGAGGACGTGGCGAACACCATCTTCCGGGCGTGGGGCGTTGGCCAGAAGGGTAAGAACGAAGGCATCCTGCTCCTGCTGGCGGTCAACGATCGTCGCAACCGCATGGAGGTCGGCTACGGCCTCGAACCAATCCTCCCCGACGGTTTCGTCGGCGGCGTGCTCCGCGAGATGCGGCCCGCCCTGCGGCAGTCGCACTACGGGGAAGCGATGAAGGCGGGCGCCGAGACCATCGGCACCACCGTCGCCAAATCGAAAAACGTCTCACTCACCACGCAGTTGCCCCGCAGCATCCATCGCACCACGAGCGATTCGATTCCCTGGCCCGTGATCATCGGCGGCGTCTTCCTACTGATCTGGCTGGTGCGTCGCGGCGGCCCCCGCGGCTATGGCGGCGGTGGAGGCGGTGGATTTCTGCCGGGCCTTATCCTGGGAAATATGATGTCGCGCGAGTCCTGGGGCGGCCGCGGTTCCGGCGGCTTCGGCGGCTCCGATTCGGGCGGTGGCTTCGGCGGTTTCGGCGGCGGCGATTCAGGAGGAGGCGGCGCTTCGAGCGACTGGTAATCACTTATGGACAAGCTACTGGCTCAACTCGTAGAGAAACTCCAGAAGGCCTTTGGCGACCGTCTCGTCTCCGTCGTGCTGTACGGCTCGGCCGCGGCCGGCGATCATCAGGCAAAGTTTTCCGATTACAACATTCTCTGCGTCCTCAGCGAAATCACGCCCCGCGAACTCGGCGCCGGCGAAGATATTTTCCGCTGGTGGCGTGAGCAGTGCAGCCCCGCGCCGCTCCTCTTGACCGAGCACGAGGTGGCCACGTCCAGCGATTGTTTCGCGATCGAATTCCTGGATATCCAGCGCCGCCACCGCCTGCTCTTCGGCAAGGACGTGATCACGGCGCTTGTAGTGGACAACTCGTTCTACCGCGCGCAGGTCGAGCACGATCTCCGCGCCAAGCTACTGCGCTTGCGCCAAAAGGCCGGCGGCATGCTCTCCAATCCCGACCTGCTGCGCCGCCTTCTGCTCGATTCCGTCTCGACCTTCTGCGTGCTCTTCCGCCACTCGCTCCTGTTGACCGGCGTCGAAGCCGGCGATCACAAACGCGACGTGATCTCACGTTCGCAGGAGACTTTCGGCATCGACACGGCGCCGTTTCTCACGCTGCTGGATGTCCGTGACGAAAAACGCAAGCCGCGCGATTTCGATCCGGTGGACACGCTATCCGCCTGTATGAAGGGAATTTCCCAAGTTATCGATGCTGTCGACCAGCTCGCAAAATAGGAGAACATCAAAATGAAAACCGGACTCATCATTCTCGCCGTCGTACTCCTTCTGGGGATGGGCGCCTGCAGCAAATTCGTCAGCGTGCGCAATGATCTGGTGACGCAGCGCGAATCGGTCAACGCATCATGGAGCGCCGTCGACGTCGTATTACAGCGGCGCGCCGACCTGATTCCGAGTCTCGTGAACACAGTAAAAGGCTTCGCCGCGCACGAAACCGAAGTCTTCAAAAACATCGCCGACGCGCGCGCTGCCCTCGGCGGCGCCCGGACCCCTGCCGAGAAACTCACCGCTAACGATCAGCTCTCCGGCGCCCTCTCCCGCCTGCTCGTGATCGCCGAAGCCTACCCGCAGTTACGCTCCAACGAAAACTTCCTGCACCTGCAGGACGAGCTCGCGGGCACCGAGAACCGCATCGCCATTGAGCGCAAGAAATACAACGAGACGCTACAGCGCTACAACACCACGATCGAGCTCTTCCCCAACAACATCGTGGCGGGCCTGAGCGGGTTCACCCGCAACGACGCGTACTTCAAGACGGAGCCCGGCTCGCGCACAGCTCCAAAGGTCCAGTTCTAATTACGGTAGGTCGGGCCTCTCGGCCTGTCCCGGCCGAAGCCTCCCGGCCGTACCACCCGAAGCACCAGCGATATAATACGGCAGTCGAAGTATTCCAAAACTCCATGCCTCAAACGTTCGCTAACTACATCAATGGCGAGTGGGTCGCCACCGGCGCCACTTTCGAGAATCGCAATCCCGCGAATACCGACGAAGTCGTCGGCCTGTTCGCCAAAGGCAGCCCCGCCGAGATGAGCGCCGCCGCCGATGCCGCCGCCGCGGCCTTCCCCGCCTGGAGCACGATGAGCGGGCCCGCGCGCGGCAACATCCTCTACAAGGCCGCCGACATCCTCGACAAGAACTTCGACTCCGTCGCCGCCGACATGACCCGCGAGGAGGGCAAGACGCTGCCCGAAGCGAAGGGCGAGGTTCGCCGCGCCATCAACATCTTCCGCTACTTCGCAGGCGAAGGCTCGCGCCTCCCCGGCATGCTCGTGCCGAGCGAGCGCGATCGCGTCCACATGTTCGCCCTCCGCAAACCGGTCGGCGTGGTCGGCCTCATCACGCCCTGGAATTTCCCGAGCGCAATCCCGGCGTGGAAACTCGCGCCCGCACTGATCTGCGGCAACACGGTGGTGATCAAGCCCGCCTCCGCCGCGCCGCTGAGCGCGTGGCGCATCGTCGAAGCGCTCCATCAGGCGGGCATTCCGAAAGGCGTCGTCAACTTCGTCGCCGGTTCGGGCGGCGAACTCGGCACCGCTTTGGTGAACGCCACTCCGCTCAAGGCGGTCTCGTTCACCGGCTCCTGCGAGATCGGCAACTGGCTGCATAGCGAGGCCAGCAAGCGCCGCCTCCGCATCCAACTCGAAATGGGCGGTAAGAATCCGACCATCGTGCTCGCCGACGCCGACTTCCCTTCCGCCGTCGAAAACGTGGTCAACGCCGCGTTCTTCTCCACAGGGCAGAAGTGCACCGCCACAAGCCGCGCCATTGTCGAAGACGCTATCTACGACAAGTTCGTCGCGGCCGTGGTGGAGCGCACGCGCAAGCTGAAAGTCGGCGACGGCATGCAGCCGGGTATCGACATCGGCCCGTGCGTCGACAAAGGCCAGATGGAGACAGTCCTCCGCTATATCGAAATCGGCCGCAAGGAGTGCGGCGAGCCGGCCTGCGGCGGCAAGCGCCTCACCGACGGCGCGCTCGCCAAAGGATACTTCGTCGAGCCGACCGTGTTCACCAACGTCACCCAGGATCAAACTATCGCGCGCGAAGAAATCTTCGGACCCGTGCTCGCGATTATGCGCGCCAAGGATTTCGAGGACGCGATGACCATCGCCAACGCGATTCCGTTCGGCCTTTCCTCTTCGATCCAGACCACCAATCTCTCGCGCGCCTTCGAATACATCTATCGCGCCGAAGCCGGGCTTTTGACCGTCAATCTCCCCAGCGCCGGCGTGGAATACCAGCTCCCGTTCGGCGGTACGAAGGAGTCCAGCTTCGGACCGAAAGAGCAGGGCCCCGCCGCACTCGAATTCTACAGCGATTACAAGACCGTCTACCTCAAATACTGAAATGAAACTCGGACAGATTCTGGTCAACGGCGCCGCCACCGCGGCCCTCTTCGAAAACGGACAGGCGCGCGTCATCCGGGGGCACATCGCGCTCGACGTGGTCATCGATCCTTCTCTCGCAGCCCACGCCGCCGCGCCCATCGCGGCCGAGCCGATCATCCCGATCCATCCGCCTGAGGTGTGGGGCT
This sequence comes from Candidatus Solibacter sp., assembly GCA_025463045.1. Classification (GTDB taxonomy): domain Bacteria; phylum Acidobacteriota; class Terriglobia; order Bryobacterales; family Bryobacteraceae; genus Solibacter. Next base: position 19,602 of record JAOAPT010000307.1, on the reverse strand, counting down.
GCGGCTGCACCTACGAAACCAGCGCCAGCTTCCGCGACGCCGAGCATGGCACCCGCGAAGGCATGTACGCGCACGTCTATCGCGAGGCGCGCCCCGAGGTCTTCTTCAAGGGGACCGCGCGCCATTGCGTCGGCCCGACGGACGCCATCGGCATCCGCTGCGATTCGCATTTCACCGCGCCCGAACCGGAACTCGCGCTCGTTCTCGGCCCCGGCCACACGATCTTCGGCTTCACCCTCGCCAACGACGTTTCCGCCTGGGATATCGAGCGCGAGAATGCGCTTTACCTCACGCAGTCGAAGGTCTACGAGCGCTGCTGCGCGCTCGGTCCCGTGATCGTCACCGCCGATTCGCTCCCGGATCCCTACCGCCTTGAGATGACGTGCACCGTGACCCGTGAAGGCAAAACGCTTTTCGATGGCGCAGTGAATACCGCAAAACTCCACCGCCGTCTCGAGACGCTCGTCGAATTCCTGACGCGCGCCAATCCCGTTCCCGCGGGTACCGTGCTCTTGACCGGCACCGGCATCATCGTGCCGCAAAGCTGCGCGCTCGCGCCCGGCGACATCGTGCGCATCGGCATCCCTGAGATCGGCGAGCTCGCCAATCCCGTCACGGTGGTGGGTTAGTCATGGCGGATGTCGAACGCCTCGTACAACTCGCCGCCGGACTCAACATCCCGACCATCGAGCGCCATATCTTCCTCTGCGCCGAACAGACCAAGCCGAAGTGCTGCACACTCGAAGCCGGCATCGAGTCGTGGGATTATCTGAAGCGCCGGCTCGCGGAACTCGGCATTCTCGACCGCGTCTACCGCACCAAAGCCAACTGCCTGCGCATCTGTGAACAAGGCCCGATCGCAGTGGTCTATCCCGAGGGCGTCTGGTATCACTCGGCAACTCCCGAAGTGTTGGAGCGAATCATTCAGGAGCACCTGATCGGTGGGCGCGTTGTCGAAGACTACGCCTTCGCGCGATCCAATGCGAAGTGTTAGTCCGCGACGCAACGGAGCCCGGAAGTGCACCGCCCCCGTCTCCTTCTTTTCCGTGTTCATCCCCGCCTATCTGTGGCCAACTAATTCTTTTTGGATTGCGCTTTGATTGATCTTCTATTCCTCGTCTATCTCTTCGGGCGGCTCGAAGTTATCCAGTAACTCCGGATTCTTAGCGAATTTCTTGAGCGCCCGCACAATCTCTCCTGTCCGAAATCCAGCGCGAGCCAGGCGGCGATAGGCCTTCGCGAGATCCTTCTCTCCCTGAAACAATCCTTCCCGCGGAACGGTGCGATATTTGCGGCGAATCCAGTCTTCGATCAGCGCGAACTCATCCACCTCCTGGTACACACTGGTCACGGTTTTTTCCGCCAGGGCGGGCGCCACGCGACGCTGCCGCAGATCCTGCATGACTCGCGTTTTGCCGAAGCCTTCGTTCGATAGACGCGCCGTCGCGAAGCCTTCGGCGAAGCGCTGATCGTCGAGATACTTGCTCTCTTTCAAACGCGCGATCACAGCTTCGATCTCCTCGGGATGCTCCGTCCGGCGCCTCATTTTTTCTCGTAACTCGCCAATGGAATGCGCGCGGCCGCCGAGCACTTTCAGTGCGTAATTCCACAGTCCTTCTGAGTCGAGGTAACGCGGCTTACGTTGCTGCATCTTTAAGATTCCCATGGGGAGTATACTGGAAATTGGCTGAGGCCGAAGGAGAATTTTCATGGACAAGAACGGACTTTCCAGCTTTTTGCTCGGACTTGGTGTAGGAGTTGGGATCGGAATGTTATTCGCGCCGAAGTCGGGGCAGGAGACGCGCGAGCTGATCAAGAACAAGGCCGGCGAAACCGGCGAGTTCGTTAAGCAGAAGGCCGGCGAAACCGGCGAGTTCGTTAAGCAGCGAGGCGCTGAGTTGAAAGATACCGCCTCGAGCTGGGTCGACAAAGGCAAGGACGCTGTCACCCGTCAGAAGGACACCCTGAACGACGCCGTCGAAGCCGGAAAACAGGCATACCGCGACGCAGTAAGTTAAATTCCAGGAATCATTTTTTGTTATGTCAGACGAAATCTTTCGGATCGTAGTCGCGGCGGGTGTTGTCTTGGCTGGCATCGCATTCGTGGTGCAGGCCGGCATTATGTTCGCCCTCTATCGCACGACCCGGGAGATGGAGGGCAGGACTAAGGCGTTCATCGAAAAAGCTGAACCCGTGCTTGCCAAAGTCGGACCTACGCTCGACAAGGCCGGCCCGGTCATCGAACAAATCGGGCCGGTGATTGCCCGCATTCGTCCGGTGGTTGAAAAGATGGGTCCGATGCTCGAGCGCATCACTCCGGTGCTCGAAAAAGCAGCGTTTGCGTTGGATCGTGTGCCGCCCGTTATCGAGGACGTGCACGTGGTGGTCGAGAAGGCCGGCGCCATGACGCAGAAGCTTACCGAGCTCACCGCCTCCGCCAACGAGGTCATCCTGACAGCGAACGCTATCATGTTGGATGCCCGCCCGCAGCTCAGGGAAATGATCGCCGAAGCTACGGCCATCGTGCGTACCGGGCATGAACAGGTCGAGCGCATTGGCGAGATTCTCCACGACGCTGGAGAAGTCGCCCGCAATCGCATCCACCAGATCGATGAGGCTGTAAGCACCACAGTGGAACAGGTGGAGCACGTCGGCGACACCGTGAAGAGCGCGGTAATGCGCCCTGTGCGCGAGGTCAGCGGACTAGCGGCGGGCATCTCCGCGGCCGTTTCCACGCTCGTCCACCGCCAGCGCACGAGCAGCGTCGATGCCGCCACGCAAGACGAAGAAATGTTCATCTAGCCTTCGGCCTACCTTCGCCTAAATCCTTTGCTAGTACCCATCTGCAACCATTCGGTGGATTTGCACGTCGATTAGATCTACCTTTAAATGGAGTTGAAACTCCGAAGGTGGAGCGTCGATGGAGCAGACCTTATCATGACAATATCTCGAACAGTTGCCAGATGCGCGATCCTTTGCCTGACGTTGGGCGCCTCCGCTGTGATGGTCCAGGCACAGGACGACAAGCAGCCCCCGCCCAAACGAAGGCCCGCCGAGAACAAAGAGGCCGAGCACAAAGAGTCTCCGCGGCACAACGCTCCGGCGCAGCAGAACGCGCCCGTGCAGCAACAACAACAGCAGCAGCGACCGGTGGAGCGGCACATTCCGCCGCCGCAGGTCCAGCAGCGTGAACAGCAGCGCACGCCCCCGCCCATGCAGCAGCAACAAGCCCCGGCGGTGAATCAGCCCGTGCAGCGCCAGAATCAGGATTCGCCGCAGCGGCAGGACCGGCCGAACCGCCCTCCCTCGGTCTATCAATCGGTGCCGAATAATCCTCCCGCCAACCGGCCCTCTAATGAACCGGGGCGCACCTTCGGCGGCCAACCGGGCGGGCAGCCGGGCCGCACTTTCGGCGGCGCTAACCCTCCCGCGGGACGCGCCAATGAGCCTTCCCGAGCGCCAGGCGGATTCGACGCGCGCTCCGGCCCGCGAACCTACACCACCCGCACCGGCGACGTCGTACATCGCGATTCCGGTGGACAGATCCGGCAGGTGCGCATGAATAACGGCACTGTCGTTTACCACCCGCCGAACGCTCCGCGGCGCGTCGAAGTCGTGCGGCCCGGCGGACGCATCGTCGTCGCCAGCGCTCCCGGTCACGGCTACGTGCAGCGCCCGGTGATCATCAACAACACCACCATCATCAAGCGCACTTACATCTACAACGGCGTTCCGCAGGCGCGCATCTACCGCCCGCGCGTGTACAACGGCGTTACACTCGCTATCTATACGCCGGTGCGCTATTACCACCCGAGCTTCTACGTGTACGCCTATAATCCCTGGGCGCGCCCCATCGTCTACACCTGGGGATGGTCTAGCAGGCCCTGGTACGGTTACTACGGCGGCTATTTCACGCCGTATCCCGTGTACGCCAGCCCGTCGCTGTGGCTTACCGATTACCTGATCGCCGCGACGCTCGAGAGCGCTTACGAAGAACGGATGGCGGCGCGCGCCGCAGCGAACAATTACAACAACTACCAGGACACCCAGGCGGCGCCCCTGACCCCGGAAGTGAAGCAGGCGATCGCCGATGAGGTCCGCCGCCAGATCGATCAGGAACGCGCGCAGGGCCAGAACATGAACTCGAGTGGCGGGCAGGAGACGAACATCTTCGCCGACAATCAACCGCACGTCTTCGTCGCCGGTGCCAGCCTGCTGGTCAATTCCAACATGGGCGAGTGCACCGTGTCCGAGGGCGACGTGCTGCAAATGAACTACGCTCCACCGCCGAATTCCCCGTCCGCCGAAGTCATCGTCCTCGCCAGCCACGGGCGCGATTGCCGCAAAGGCAGCCGCGTTTCGGTCGCTCTCCAGGACCTGCAGGAGATGTACAACCAGATGCTGGCGACCATCGATCGGGGCATGGGCGATCTGCAATCGAGGCAGGGACAGGGCGGTCTTCCGTCTCTTCCCCCAAACAGCACCGGGACGATCGACACTGCCTACGCGCGCGAGGCGCAGCCCGATTCGAACGTTGCCGGCGAGCTGACGACCGTCACTCAGGACGCCGACCGCGCCGAAGAACAGGCCGTCAGCCAAGTCACCGACACGACTCCGCCAACGCTGTCGCTGGGCATGAGTCTCAATGAGGTGAAGGCAATTCAGGGCGATCCGGAAAAGATCGTGGATCTCGGTTCCAAGAAGATCTACGTCTACAAGGACCTGAAGATCACGTTCATGGATGGCAAAGTCAGCGACATCCAGTAACTCCGGGAGGACAGACGATCGCCTCCGGCCGTCTGTCCTTCACCCTCCCCAGCGACTCCTCGATATCCCTCCGAAAGCCTCACCTCATCGCCATCCTGCACTATAATTAAATTGAACGCGTTCAATTTTATGGTGATGCTCGAAGATCGCACCACAATCCGCGCACCAATCGAACGGTGCTTCGATCTCGCAAGAAGCGTCGAAGTCCACTTGGCCGTAACATTCACTTCGGGGAAGCGGCCGTCGCCACCGCTGGAGTGACTTCCGGATTGATCGGCATGTCCCAGCGCGTCACCTGGCGCGCGAAGCACTTCGGCGTGTGGCACAATCTCACCAGCGAAATCACAGCGCTCGAGCGTCCCATCTACTTTCAGGACACGATGATCCGCGGCATCTTCCGCGCAATGCAGCACGACCACTTTTTCCGGGCCTCATCGGACAACGAAACCGAGATGCGCGACGTGTTCCACTTCGCCGCGCCTCTCCCGCTGCTCGGACGAGTGGCGGAGATCGTCTTCCTCCGCCGCTATATGCACGCGCTGCTGCGCGAGCGCAATGCCGTCATCCGGCAGATCGCGGAATCGTCGGAGTGGCCGAGGTACCTGCCATGAAGATCGTCATCCCCGGCGGCAGTGGACAAGTCGGCCAGATCCTCGCCCGCCACTTTCACGCGCAAGGCCACCAGGTCACGATCTTCAGCCGCGCTCCCCACTCCGCCCCGTGGCGCGTCGCCGCGTGGGATGGCGTCACGTCGGGCCCCTGGGTCGCCGCTCTCGAACAGGCCGACGTCTGCATCAACCTCACGGGACGCAGCGTGAACTGCCGCTACACGCCCGCCAACCGCCGCGCTATCATCGACTCGCGCGTCCTCAGCACGCGCCTGCTCAACGGAACCATCGCCGCGCTCACCCGCCCTCCCCGCCTGTGGATCAACGCCAGCACCGCGACCGTTTACCGCCACGCGCTCGACCGCCCGATGAGCGAACGCGATGGCGAACTTGGCGGCAACGAGCCCGGCGCGCCCGATACCTGGAACTTCTCCATCGACGTCGCCAAACGCTGGGAAGAGGCGTTCTTCGCGACCGCTACGCCGCGCACCCGCAAGATCGCAATCCGCAGCGCGCTCACCCTCAGCCCCGATCGGGGCGGCGTCTTCGACGTCCTCTTGGGTCTGGTGCGCCACGGGCTCGGAGGCGCGCAAGGCAGCGGCGATCAGTTCGTCTCCTGGATTCACGATGACGACTTCACGCGCTCGGTTGACTTCCTCATAGCTCGCGAAGACTTCGATGGCATCGTCAATCTCGCGTCGCCCAATCCGATCCCCAATCGCGATTTCCTGCACGCCCTTCGCGACGCCTGGGGCACCCGCATCGGCCTGCCCGCCCCGCGTTGGCTGCTCGAAATCGGCACGTGGCTCATGCGCACCGAATCGGAACTCGTCCTCAAAAGCCGCCGCGTCATCCCGGGCCGCCTGCTCGACGCCGGATTCCAATTCCACTTCCCCGATTGGCCCGCCGCCGCCCGCGATCTGGTGCACCGTTGGCGTTAACTCTTCGACTCCCGATGCCGTACATACGCCACCCCGAGCCGAATTTGATCGTACGTGATCTCGGCCGGTAGCGCCTCGCGTAAAGGCTTTAACCACTCCGACCCCAACCGCCGCGCCGCCTCTACAATCAACTCGTGGTGCTCCTCGCCGAGCCAATCCACCCGGTATTCCAGCCGCCCCTTTTCCACCAGATCCGCCACCATGCTGACCACCGTCCCCAATTGCCTCCCGCGAATCTGCGCGATCTCCTCGAAGCTCTTGCCCTCACCCAGCAGTTGCAGCGTCTCCTCCGCCGGCGACACGCTCGACTTTTCCTTTACCTCCGCACGCGCGCCATTGCGGTACGCCTCGAACACCGCGAGAATCTCCGTCCCGTACAGGTCTGCCTTGCGCTCCCCAATTCCCGTGACGCCGGTGAGCTCGCTCATCTGCGATGGCCGCTTGCGGCACAGATCTTCAAGCGATGCGTCGTTGAGCACCACGTACGCCGGCACCTGCAGCCGCAGCGCCGTCTTCCAGCGCCACTCCTTGAACAGGTCCACCAGATCGCGATCCGCATCCGGAACGTCGCCCGCCGCCGCGGGACGTCCCGCGCGCTTCTTCTTCACGGGGGCTTCGAGCGGCGCCGTCAGCCACTCCGGAGAGTTCCCGCAGACGTCGCACATCTCGCAGCGTTCCCACTTGGGCGTCTGCCCGAAATGCGTGCAAATCTGCAAGTGCCTGCAAGTCGCACTCTCTACAAACGCGCGCACCGTGCGATAGCGCTCCCACCCGCGAGCCTTCTCCTCTGCATCCTGCAACTGCCCGACGAAGTACGCGAGCAGCCCAGCGTCACGCGCCTGCCACAGTGCCACGCAATCCGCCGGCAGCCCGTCGCGCCCGGCCCGCCCCGCCTCCTGGTAATACTGCTCGATCGATTTTGGCAGCGACGTGTGGATTACCGCGCGCACCGCCGGCTTGTTGATCCCGAGCCCGAACGCGACCGTGCCCACCATCACGCGGACTTCATCGTTCATCCAGCGCTCCTGATTCCGCCGCCGGTCCGCATTATCCATCTGCCCGTGATACGGCACGGCGGGAATCTGCCGGCCTTCCAGGAAATCCACCGTCTGCTCCACCGTCGCAATCGTCGGAGCGTACACGATAACGCTCTCGCCTTCGTACGCGCGCATCGCCGCCAGCACCAGTTGCTGGTGCGAGTCCTTATCGCACTGATGCACCACGTACCGCAGATTCGCACGATGGAAACTCGCGATGTACTTGTGCGGATCGCGCAGGCGAAGCTGCGCGAGAATATCGTGCCGCACGCGCTGCGTCGCGCTCGCCGTGAACGCCGCGATCGGCCGGTCGGGAAAGTTCTCACGCAGCGAGCTGAGCTGGCGATACTCCGGGCGGAACTCGTGGCCCCACTCCGAAATGCAGTGCGCCTCGTCGATCGCGAAGAACGCGAGCGGGATCCGCTGCAGCCACCGGATCGTGTCCTGCCGCGCCAGCCGCTCGGGCGAAATATACAGCAGCCGGTACGCACCCTCCGCCGCCGCGCGCATAACTTCGCGCTGCTCCTCAGGGCCCTGCGAACTGTTGACCAGCGCCGCCGGAATCCCCATGTCGCCGAGTTGCGCCACCTGATCCTGCATCAGCGCGATCAACGGCGAAATCACGACCACCGTCTGCCCGAGCACGAGCGCCGGCAGTTGGTAGCAGAGCGATTTTCCGCCGCCCGTGGGCATCACGACAGCCACGTCCGCACCGCCCATCAGGCTTTGAATGATGCGCTCCTGCATCGGGCGGAAGGTGTCGTAGCCCCAGTAGCGTTTCAGGGACGGGTGAAGGTCTTCCACTGTAGAACTAAGAGTGTAACAGGCGAACCGCTGCGCCCGGCGCATTTTCAAGCATCTCGCGCACCGTGCGCCCGCTCAGCGGATCGCGCAGCTCCGGCGCAAGGTCCGCCAGCGGTGCGAGCACGAATCGCCGCTCCGCAATCCGCGGATGCGGAATCTCCAACTCCGCCGTCCGCACAACCTCCGCGCCGTAATACAGAATGTCGATATCGATCGTCCGCGGCCCCTTCGGCACACCTCTTACGCGCCCCAGTTCCCCTTCGATGCGCCCGATCGCTGCAAGCAATTCCTTAGGCGTGAGCCCCGTCTCCGCTTCGACCACCGAATTCAAAAACCACCCTTGCTCAAGGTAATCGACAGGCTCCGTCTCCCACACCTGCGACACGCGCGTGATGTTGACTCCCCGACTTCCCAACTCCGAAATCGCCGCCCGCAGGTTCGTTTCACGGTCCCCGATGTTCGACCCCAGCGATAGATAGATCAAGCTAGAACAGTCCTGGCTGATCGCCCTGCCGCAGCTTACGCTTCACATTGAAGTAGTCGTAGGCCAGTTCCGTCGCCACCCGCCCGCGCGGCGTCCGATTCAAAAATCCAAGCTGGATCAAATACGGCTCGTACACTTCCTCAATCGTCTCCGACTCCTCGGAAATCGAAGCCGCGATCGTGTTCACGCCCACCGGTCCCCCGCGATACTTCTCGAGGATCGTCATCATGATCTTCTGATCGATCTCGTCGAGCCCGTACCGGTCCACGTCGAGCAGATTCAGCGCCGTCTGCGCCACCTTCATCGTGATCCGTCCATCCGCCCGCACCTGCGCGTAATCCCGCACGCGCCGCAGCAGCCGGTTCGCGATGCGCGGTGTCCCGCGGCATCTCCGCGCGATCTCCTCCGCCGCGCCGTCTTCGATATCCACCGTCAGCAGCTTCGCCGACCGCTTCACGATCGCCTTCAGCTCGCCGATCTCGTACGGATCGAGCCGCAGCACCAGCCCGAAGCGTCCGCGCAAGGGAGCGCTCACCAGCCCCTGGCGCGTCGTCGCGCCGATCGCCGTGAACTTCGGCATTGGCAGCGAATGCGTCCGCGCGCCCGGTCCGACGCCGACCAGAATGTCGACGCGGAAATCCTCCAGCGCCGAATACAACATCTCCTCCACATCCGGCAGCAGGCGGTGGATTTCGTCGATGAAGAAAACCTGGTGCAGCCGGATATTGCTCAGAATGCCCGTCAAATCGAGCTTTTTCTGCAGCACCGGACCCGAGGTCGTCGTGAACTGCACCTGCAATTCCTCGGCGATGATCGACGCCAGCGTCGTCTTGCCGAGTCCCGGCGGACCGTACAGCAGCACGTGATCCATCGCCTCGCCGCGCATGCGGGCGGCTTCGATCGCGATCGACAAATTTTCTTTCAGCTTGCTTTGTCCGGTGAAATCGGCCAGCCGTCGTGGGCGGAGCCCGGCTTCGAACTGCGCGTCTTCGGCCTGGCGATCACCGGAAATCAGTTCCCGGTCGGGCATGTGCTTACCAGCTTACCGTACCAGTTCCAAAGCTCGCCGGAATAGCGGCTCGAACTCCAGTGCCGCGCCCGCCGCCTTCGCTTTGCGCACCGCCGCCTCGGCCTGCGGACGCGCGCAGCCCAGATTCAACAGCGCCGACAGCACGTCCTGATCGATCGGCGAGAGCGCCTCCGCCGCCGGCACGCCGGGCTCCTCGCCGGTGATCGCCGGCATCTTGTCGCGCAGTTCGAGCACCATGCGCTCCGCCGTCTTCTTGCCCACGCCCGGCACCTTCACGAGCTTCTCCACTTCGCCGCGGCGGATCGACAGAATCAAATCCGGCGCCGCCAGCCCCGAGAGAATCTTCACTGCCAGCGTCGGCCCGATCCCGCTCACCGAGATCAGCTTTTCGAAGAGCGTCTTCTCATCCACCGTCAGAAATCCGTAGAGCGCGAGCACGTCCTCGCGCACGTGCGTATAGATGCGCAGCCGTACTTCCCCGCCCGCTTCCGGGAGCTTGGTGAACGTGGAAACCGGAATCGCCACCTCGTACCCCACCCCGCCGGTCTCCACCAAAACCTGATTCGGGGACTTCTCCACCAACACTCCGCGCAGCAAAGCGATCATAAAACGATAGTGGCATACCCCGCGCGTTCCGCCAATCATTTCCGTTGAAACCCGCATCGCTGACGTTGACCTTCTTCGACCCTTACCTTGACCACCTTGACCAATTCGGAGCCTGGACTTTTCTTATCGGCGTTCATCGGCGTTTATCGGCGGCTAAAGATTTTCTCTTTTTGGTTGCCCGATTCTGTTCTGTCCACTTGCAAATTGCGCCCGTTCGCATCCCGCTACAATAAATCCCGTGGCCCGACGACGTTTCTTCGTAGACTCCATCCGTAACGGCGCCGCCGAACTGCGCGGCGACGAAGCCCGCCACCTCACGCGCGTCCTCCGCGTCGAACCTGGCCAGCGCTTCGAGATCTCCGACAATCAGCACGCCTACCTCGCCGAGATCGCCGAAGCGCGCGGCGAGCGTGTCGTCTTCACCGTGATCGAGCCGATCGCCTCCGTACCCATGCCGGTGCGCATCACGCTCTGCGCCGCCATCGTCAAGTTCGATCGCTTCGAGTGGATGATCGAGAAGGCCACCGAACTCGGCGTCGAGCGCATCCTCCCCGTCGAAGCCACGCGCACCGAACGCGGACTCTTCGACGCCTCGCGCAAACGCAGCGAGCGCTGGGCGCGGATCGCGCGCGAAAGCAGCCAGCAATCGCGCCGCGTGCAGATTCCTGAAATCCTTCCCGCGGTCCGTTTCGACCGCTGTCTCGAACAACCCTCCGAGCACCGATTCTTCCTCGACGAGGGCGCCGCTCCGCCGCTCCTGCGCGAAATCCCCGCTGAACGCTCCGATACCGCGGCGCTCCTGATCGGCCCCGAAGGCGGCTGGACCGATGCCGAGCGAGCCCAGGCCGTGGCTGCCCAATGGCTCCCCGTATCGCTCGGTCCCTTGGTTTTGCGTGCGGAAACAGCCGCTTCCGCCGCTCTCGCCGTTGTCCTGAACGCTTGGATGGCGTGAGAAACTAGTAGCAGCAGTGGCCAATTACTCCCTCGACCTCGCTCTCATCGCAATCTTTGCCTTCGTGCAGTGGCAGATCACCCTCATCGTGCTTGGCGCGTCACGGCGCCCGTGGGTGCGCTACGCGATCTACCTGTTCGACGCCTTCGCGGCGTTCAGCTATGCGCTCACCTTCTCGGAGTTGCTCGCCATCCTACGCTTCCCCACACGTCTCGGCATGGTGCTTGGCGCGGGCGCGCTGGCCTACTTCATGTCCGCGACCAGCGTGCTGGTCATCTACGCAATCCTGACTTTTGTCCGCAAACAAATCCATGCCGAAGTTCATCCCGGCCGCCGCCGCGTGCTCAACGCCGCCGGAGGCGCGCTGCTCGCCGCCCCCTTCGCCGCGATGGGCTATGGCGCGTTCATTCAGCGCACCAACTTCCGCGTCCGCGAAGTCGACATCGCGCTCGCCGGCCTCCCACCGGATCTCGAAGGACTGCGCATCCTGCAGCTCAGCGACATCCACCTCAGCGCCTTCCTCAGCGAAGGGGAACTCGCGCGCGTGATTGATGCCTCGCTCGAACTTCGCCCGCACCTCGCCGTCGTCACCGGCGATCTGATCAGCGGGCACAACGATCCGCTCGACGCCTGTATCCGTCAACTCGCGCGCCTCAAGGCCGACGCCGGTATCCTCGCCTGCATGGGCAATCACGAACGCTATGCGCGCGTGGAAGACTACACGGCGCACGCCTCGGCCCGCGTCGGCATCCGCTTCCTCCGTGGCGAAGCGCAGGCCCTACGATTCGGCACCGCCACGCTCAATGTGGCCGGACTCGATTTCCAGTCCAACCGTCAGCGAAAGGTCTACCTGAAAGGCGCGGAACGGCTGATCGTGCCGGGCGCCACTAACGTCCTGCTCCAGCACAACCCCGACGTCTTCCCGCAGGCGGCCAGACAAGGTTATAATTTGCTGCTTGCGGGTCATACTCATGGCGGACAAGTTACTGTCGAGATACTCGACCAGTCGATCAACCCGGCGCGCTTCTTCACGCCCTACGTCTACGGTCTTTACCGTGCCGCAAATTCGGCTGCGTATGTTACCCGCGGGATTGGTACCATTGGCATTCCGGCCCGCATCGGAGCACCTCCGGAGATCTCACTCCTGCGGCTCGGAAAGGCATAAAGCAACGTCCCCGTGCGCTATCTCATAATCAGCGATCTACACGCCAACCTCGAAGCTTTGGACGCAGTGCTCGCGGAATCGGCGGGTCAGTACGACAAAGCGATCTGCTGCGGCGACCTCGTCGGCTATGGCGCCGACCCAAACCCCGTCTGCGACTGGGTCCGGACGAACTGCCCACTCGTCGTGCGCGGCAATCACGATCGTGCCTCTACCGGCATGGACGATCTGGAATGGTTCAATCCCGTGGCGCGCTCCGCCGCCGTCTGGACGCTCGAGCATCTGTCGCGCGAAAACGGCGACTACATTCGCGCCCTGCCGCGCGGCCCTGTCCTCATCGACGGTTTTCAACTGTTTCACGGCTCGCCCTACGATGAGGACGAGTACATGATTGCCGCCGCCGAAGCCGGGCAGGCCTTCGGCTACATGGAGGCCCGCCTCGCCTTCTTCGGCCACACCCACGTCCAGGGCGGTTTCATCTGGAATCAATCGCGCGTCGAGACCATTCTTCGCACGTCGATCAATGATGCTTCGCAGTCGATGGATATCGATCCCGAGTGCGCCTACATGTTAAATCCAGGTTCCGTCGGCCAGCCCCGCGATGGCGATCCTCGCGCCGCATACTGCGTGTATGATGGCGACACCCACCGCGTGACCTATCACCGCGTCGTGTACAACGTAAGCGGCGCGCAACAGAAAATCCACGCCGCCGGACTCCCTCCCATCCTCGCCGACCGCCTCGCCGTCGGCCGCTAGTGAGCCCACGCGATATCATAAGAAGTTGAGGCGGTCAACAAATGACGACACGCGAGGCACTCCACCAGCTTGTAGACGATCTGCCGGATGATCAGGCCGAACTCGCCCGCGTGTGGCTGGAGGATCTCCGGTACGCGTCAGACGAAGACGGAGCGGCGCTGGATGCGGAGACACTCGCATCCCTCGATCGCGGCGTTGCCGACGTTACCGCCGGTCGCATGAAATCCCTCGAGGAATACGAGCGCGAACGCGGCTTGTGAGTTTTCAAGTCAGCGTGGCCCACGAAGCCGAATAGATTCTCGACCGGCTCGACGGTCCCACCGAACGCCGCATCCGAAATCGAATTGTTCAACTCGCCGAGGATCCATTCGATCCACGTCTGTCCGCGCCTCTCGTGGAACGAGCCGGCATGAGGAAGTCACGCGTGGGCGGCTGGCGGATTCTCTTCACCCTGAATCGCGACGCTGAAGTGATTTACATTCTGACCGTCGACACTCGCGGTCAAGTTTACAAGCACTGATTCCCCGCCCTCCCCCCGTTGTATAACAAATAGGAAGGGGACCCCCATGCAAACTCATACCGCCGAAGAGATCCGTTTCCAAGGCATGCATTGCGTCCTTGCGATCCAGCAATTCCCCGGCGGGATCGTCGTCCTCCGCATCTCCGGCAGCGACGTCGGCGAATTCGGTGACGCACCGATGCTCCAGTTGAACGAACGCCTCGCCGGCGGCGAATCGATCGAGCTCTTCGTCGATGCCCGCGATGTCCGCGGCGCCTCCATCGAAGTCTCCGGCGAATGGGCCCGCTGGCTCGCTTCCCACAAAGTGCAGTTGCGGCAGATCAGCATGCTCACCGGATCGCGCTACGTACAGATCACCGCCGATTTCGTCTGCCGCTTCGCCGATTTGCAAAGCGTCATGAAGGTGTATACCGACGATAACGCCTTCGATACAGACCTCCTCGCGGCGCTCCGTTCCGTGAGTTAATCTACGATGCATGCATCACATCGCCGCCCTTTGCCTACTCTCCGCACTGAGCCTGCAGGCACAGATCCAATACATCGAATCGCGTAAAATCTTCCTACTCACCACAAGTAAAAATTCCTATGCGATGGGCCTCGGGCAGGATGGCGCGCTTCGCCACCTTTATTGGGGTGCGCCCATCTGGCGCGCCGACGACCTCGCCGCCGCACCCGCGCGGCGCGACATCTCCTCCTTCGATCCGCGCCAGATGCTCGAGGCCGAAGAGTTCCCCGGTTGGGGTGGCCCGCGCTACTACGAGCCTGCGCTCAAGCTATCCCGCGAAGATGGTGTGCGCGACCTCGTGCTCCGCTACACTTCGCATAGCATTCAGCAGAACAATCTCGATATCGTTCTCAAGGACATCAACGACGGCGTCGAAGTCACCCTGCACTATCACATATATCCCGAGCATGGAATTCTGCGGCGCTCAGCCACTCTTCGCAACGGAACGTCGCGTGCTCTGACTGTCGAAAGCGCACAATCAGCCACTTGGAACCTGCCTCCCGGCGAGGGCTATCAGCTCACGTATCTTACGGGACGCTGGGCCGCTGAGACACAGCTTAATCATGAGCCGGTACACGAAGGACAGAAGGTGATCGAGAGCCGCAGGGGCAACACCAGCCACAATTTCAACCCTTGGTTCGCGATCGATGCCGGCGACGCCGCCGAGGAGCATGGCTCCGTCTGGTTCGGCGCGCTCGGCTGGAGCGGCAACTGGCGGATCGCCGTCGAGCAGACGCCGTACCGGCAGGTGCGCGTCACCGGTGGTATGAACAGCTTCGATTTCTCCTACCCACTGAAACCCGGTGAATCGCTCGACACACCGCCCTTCTATGGCGGATACTCGTCCGGCGGTTTCGGCGCGGCGTCGCGCATGCTGCACCGCTTCACGCGCGAGCAGATTCTTCCGGGCGGCGCTACCTCGCGCGTGCGCCCCGTTCTCTACAATTCGTGGGAAGCCACCACGTTCGCCGTCAACGAACAGGGGCAGAAGGACCTCGCCACCAAGGCCGCCAAACTCGGCATCGAGATGTTCGTGATGGACGATGGCTGGTTCGGAGCGCGCAACAACGATCGCGCCGGCCTCGGCGATTGGACCGTCAATCCGAAGAAATTCCCGCAAGGACTCAAAGGCCTCATCGACCACGTACACAGCCTCAAAATGGATTTCGGACTCTGGGTCGAACCAGAGATGGTCAACGCCAACAGCAACCTGTATCGCGCCCATCCCGATTGGGTGATCAATTTTCCCGGCCGCCCGCGCAGCGAACTGCGTACACAAATGGTTCTCAATCTGGCGCGCAGCGACGTGAAGGAATACATCTTCGACGTCCTCGATAAGCTCGCCACCGAAAACGATATTCGCTATTTCAAGTGGGATATGAACCGCTCCTTCACCGAGCCCGGCTGGCCCGAAGTCGCAGCCACGGAGCAGCGCAAACTCTGGGTCCAGTACGTGCGTAACGTGTACGAGATCATCGACCGTCTTCGCGCCAAACATCCGAACCTCGAAATCGAGTCGTGCTCCGGCGGCGGTGCGCGCGTCGATCTCGGCATTCTACAGCGCGTCGACGAAGTCTGGCCCAGCGACAATACCGACGCCTTCGACCGCCTGCGCATTCAGGAAGGCTTCTCGCAAGCCTACCCCGCGAAGATCATGTCCGCGTGGGTGACCGACGTGCCGAACATGAATACGCGCAGTACGCCGCTCGCCTTCCGCTTCCTCGCCGCCATGCAGGGCGCGCTGGGGATCGGCTCGAATTTGAACAAGTTCAGCGAACAGGATTCGGCGCTTGCTACAAGCATGATCGGCGTCTACAAACGCATCCGCGCTACCGTGCAAACGGGCGAACTCTACCGTCTCGCCAGCCCGCGCACCAACGATGTCACGGTCAACCAGTATGTGTCGGGCGATGGCAAACAAGCCGTCGTCTTCGCGCTTCGCCACGCGCAGCAATACAACACCGCGGCTCCGACGATCCGCCTTCGCGGACTCGACGAACGCGCAATTTACAAGCTTGAATCGATCAACAACAAACTCGTCGAACACCAGCAGCAATTCAGCGGCGCCTATCTCATGAACGCTGGAATTAATGTCAATTTGCGGGGTGATTTCGACGCAACGGCGCTAATTCTTGAGCGCAATTGAGGGGAGTCAGATCGCCGCCTGTGATCGTTTTCTTTGACTTAAGAAATTAGCACCGGAATAACAGAAATTAACTGCCTTTCACCAATGCCATGTTGTACACTGATGCTTTGCTGGACTGTCCAAACGGGCGGACAGTAGCAACGCCACCTCAAGTTCACGCTCACGCTACCCGTACTCTGTTCCTAGAAAACTAAAATCAGGCACACGTCATCCAGGGACATCTGCGTTCTCCACGCGTCCGCACTGGATCGCGCTGCCAAATCTCTTTCCTCTGGAGCGAAATAATGTTTCGACGTTTCCTGTCTTTGTCTTCGCCTTTCTTGTTGTGCTCATTTGCCGCTCTTGCGCAGACCGCTTTCACTGTCTCGACGGTCGGCACAACCGCCACCCAGGCGGTGCTCTCCTACGTTGCGCCGGCCGACGGACCCTGCCAGATCGCCGTCAGCGAGCAGTCCGGTTTTCAGCCGCTCGTCCACGATATCGACGCGTCGCTTTTCGCCGGCGCGAATTCCGACGCCCGCTCCACAAGCATCGTCAACGGACGCTTCCGCGTGGTCGTCGTCGGCGCCCGCGCTGTCGATGTCGCGCTCGATAGCAACAAATATTCGCGCGCGCTCCAGGCCAACACCCTGCACTACTATCGGGTCGCCTGCGGCACGTCCATTGTGAACGGAACCTTCACCACCACCAACATCCCGCTGGGTATGACCTATTCCGATCTGCCGCAGGTCGATTCGCAGAATCCCGGACAGTGGGTAGTACCCACGATTCCCAACGATCACAACTTCACCATCGTCGACCCGCGCACCGGAGGACTGATCAAGCCCCTTACCACTCTGGCGGAAAAGCAGTCGGGCACCGGCGGCTTCCTGGCATTCGGTGGTTTTGTCCGCATGTGCGGCACCAACCTCGTTGGGCCCGGCCCCGGATTTGTCTGCGGCATCTACAATGGCGACGGCGGCTACGCGTTCATGTACTACATCATTCCGGGCACCGGCGAGGTGCGCTATCTCGGCTACATTCCCGCGGCCTACCCGCAAATCGATCAGGTCGACGGCAAGATCTATATGCCCGGCAACGACTCTGCCGGAAGGGGGATCCTCACTCGCGGAGCTTACTCAGGCGATTACAGCGCGGTCAGCACTCCGCAGCCCGCACCGCTAGTATGGGAGACGTTTTTCGCAGGCTCGGCAAACGACCTGATGAAGTCCTTCAATCCGGATTTCGACAGTTCGCGCTTCGGCTGCAACCTTGCGGTCCGCGGCGCCTATGGCCTGCTGACCTGCGGCGCCGGTATTCAGGATTCGTATGGCTGGCTCGGCGTACTTGACATGGGGAATCGCGCACCCATCGGAAGTTGCGGCGCCAATTCAACCCAGTGCCCGCACATGATTGCAAGCGCCAAGACTTATGATAATCCGGCGACACGCTGGTGCGGGATTCACAACGTGCAGTTGATCGATGGCGCGCCGCTCGTTTCACTCACCGTCCACAGCATGGATGGCAACGGCGGTCCCTTCGTCGGCTCCGGCCCGTATTACAGCCAGACCACATCCGCCATCGGATCCTCCGACCCAGTAATCGCTGTCTCCGGCGAGCCCAGGAGCACCGCCGCCGATTCGTACCTCGTCGACGCGCAGGTCGGCGATCTATTTCTGTTCACCGATACCAACGAGGTCATCCGCATCGTCGCCAAACTCAGTCCGACCTCCTGGCAGGTACAGCGCGCCTCGTCCGGACCCGCGACCGCGCACGCCGCCGGAGCTCAGTTGAAGGCGGCCTGCAACACCGGCAAGCAGGTCTACTGGAAATTTCTCGCCGATCCGCTTGGTACGGACCGCACCAACACGAACTACGTGGCGGACCAATACTGGCCAACCGGCGGCCACGACGATTGGGGCCCTAACGCCCGCATCAATGAAGATTACGCCACCGTAACCGGACCGATCGTCGCTAACATCAACAGCCCCAATGTCCTCGGCATTACCTCTTCGCCGAGCTTCGCGGGCGCAACCGGATTGGCCTATGGCAATGGTTACGCCAAACATCCCAGCTATCACCAGTCCAAGGCCAGCGCGCAGGATCAGACATGGTTTCTCGACATGCTGAATTTCGAGGGCGGGAACATTTATAGCCCGACCCCCGGCGCTACACTGGTCTCCGGGCAACTGTATAAGTACATCTTCGATGGCTACGTGAAAAACGTCGGCAATCGCAAGAATCTCCCGACGCTGGCGATCTCCGGCGGACACAGCCTGATCGACGTGAGCGGACCGGGAGTGCTGCTGCGCAACGACGCAGTCGATTCATACAAATACTGCATCGCGCAGAAGGCAGGCGAATGCGCCGCCGGCTCGTCTCCCGGCGATGTCTATGCCAACGTACCGACGTTGAAGTTTCCCTACTGCGCAGCCGGTAACTTCGATGACTTGTGCATTACTTCCTTCGCGACGTACGGATCGGCGGTAGCGCAAATCGGACTCACGGCCGATAGCCCGGCCAAGAGTCGCGTGCTCACTCAGGCGCTCACCTCACCGCGCAATATGTTTACCTATCCGACCGCCAAATCGCTCCCCGACGCTTCATGGGCCATGTTCGGAATTCTCCGGCCCAACAATCTGAGCGATGTGATGATGGTCAAGCTCCCGCCCTACACCCAACAGGACAATCTCGACCGCTCGACATTCCTGCCGGTCACCGTTCGCCTGAAGCCGCCGGCCGATCCCCGGATTGCCCGCGCGGTGGTCGCGTTCGGTTACGCCGAACAGGGCTCGCCCGCTCAGCACTATTGCACCAGCCGCCGCGAAAGCTGCATTGCCGCGTCCAATGTGGCGTTAATCGACCCGAACAATCCGTTCTACTATTCGGTGACTGAAACTTACACCGGCGTGCCGTGTGTGGGTTCCTGCCAAGTCACGATTCCGGCGCTGCCTATGCACGTCGTCTACTACCAGGCAATCTATCTCGATGCGTCGAATCAAGTAGTATCGATGGGCGAACGCGGCACTGCAGCAGAGCTGGCGTCGATCAGCGAAAGTTCCACGGCCGCGCCGCCCGCCTCCGTCGCGACGCCCACCAGCCTGACCGCCGCCACAATCACCGCCAGCCAGGTCACGCTCTCCTGGACCTCCGGCGGCGGCGCCATCGCCGGCTACCGCGTCTACCGCAATGGCCCGCAAATCGCCACGCCCACTGCGGCGACTTACACGGATTCCGGACGTACCGCCGCCACCCCTTACTCTGACACCGTGGCTGCCGCCGACTCCGCGGCCAACCTCTCCGCC
>JAOAPT010000252.1 GCA_025463045.1 Candidatus Solibacter sp. | reverse complement strand
CGCCATGCTGATACCGCGCGCCGAGTTCCGCAAGACAGCGGAGGGCGCGATCCGCAACAGCTTCTGGCATTCCCTGCTGGCCAAGGGCCGCCTGCTCTACACGCATGACGCGACCATCGCGCGCTTGTGTGAGCAGTTGCACGCAGTCGGCGAGCGCGATACGCAATTGCAATTATTGTCGGCGGCGAGTTGGGCCCTCCCGGCAATTTACAAAGCGCACAAGTGGTTTCTGACGCGCCGGGATCTGGACTACACCGCGCTGTGGATCCTGAACGCAGCGAATGCCCTGGCGAAAATCGAGGTCCTCGAGGCGCGCCGCCTGGTCGATCGCGAAGCGCTGCCGCTCGCGCTCGAACTCAATCCCGCATTTTTCAAGACGGTCTACACAGACTTACTCAATACGAAGAAAAGCGCCAAAGCCGTCGAAGCGGCGCTGGCCGCCGTCGATGAATACCTGGCGCACCGCACCGAACGGATCTTCGCGCCGGTGATCGAGCATCTGCGCGACGTGCGGGAGACGCGCTCCGCGACCGAAATCGAAGATCACTTCGCGCGTAATTTCGGAGTGCAGTCCGTGACGGGCGCCTGCGAGTACCTGGCCGATCGCGGGATCCTGGGCAAGGCGTCGGTCCCTGTGAAGCTCACGAAAAACAGCAGCGTGCAGGTCGAGGAGTTGGGATTCTTCTACGCCGGAGAGGTCGAGGATGAGTGGTAAAGCCAGACAGGCGCGCACGACAATCGCCGTGCAGGGCGCTCGGGTTCACAACCTGAAGAACGTTTCGATCGAGCTGCCGCGCGACCGCCTGATCGTGGTCACAGGCCTCTCGGGATCGGGCAAATCCAGCCTCGCGTTCGACACGATTTACGCCGAGGGGCAGCGCCGCTATATGGAATCGCTGTCGACTTACGCCAAGCGGTTCGTGTCGCAAGTCGCGAAGCCCGACGTCGACTTTGTATTCGGCCTGTCGCCGGTAATTTCGATCGAGCAGAAAACTATTGGCAGCAATCCGCGCTCCACGGTGGGCACGATGACCGACATCGCGAGCTACCTCAATCTGCTATTCGCGACGATCGCCGAGGCGCACTGTCCGCGGACCGGGGAGCGGGTCCCGTCGAAGAGTGCGAATCAGATTCTGGAAGCGATTCTGTCGCTACCCGAAGGGACAGAGATCGAGCTGCGCGCGCCCGTGTTCCCCGTGTATGGAGAAGAATTGGAATTCGTATTCACGGAGGTGCGGAAGAAGGGCTGCCGCGAGCTGGTGATCGATGGCAAGCGCGTCGATTTGGGGAACGAGCTGGCGCTCGACGAGGGTAGCGTGCGCGACATGGACGCCGTGGTCGACCGCTTCGTCGTGGGCGCGAAACACGAGAAATCGATCAAGGCCGGAATCGCGGCAACACTGCTCGTCGGCGATGGTTTGATGAAAGTGGAGGTCACGAAGGGCCCAGGGGATCGATTCTACAAAGGCCTATGCAGCGCCACGCATCACTTCGTCTATGGCGGCATCGAGCCCGAGTATTTCATGTTCAACAATCCGGAGAGCGCGTGTCGGACGTGCGGCGGGCTGGGCGTCTACAAGATCACGCATCCCGAACTGCTGGTGCCCGACGTGAAGCGGAGTCTGGCCGGCGGGTGCTTCGTGAAGGAGGCGTTCAAATACAACCCCGACACGTGGGACGGCAGGCTGATGTACAGTCTCTCGAAGGCTCTCAAATTCCGCCTGGACACGCCGTGGAATGAACTGCCGGAAGCCGTGAGGAATTCGATTCTGAACGGGATCGACCGGAAGATTTCCGTCGTGATGCCGCCGGAGGCGAAGGTCAAACGCGCGGATTGGGAAGGGCGCGATGTCGGGTTCGGCGGGATCGCGCGCCGCATCGAGCGGCACTACCGGCGGTATCGCCAGCGCGGCGAGGCGAGTTCGGGGATGGAGGAATGGCTCGACAAGGTGATGGTCGAGCGCACCTGCCCGGATTGCAAAGGCGCACGGCTGCGGCCCCTCCGGCTGCTGTTCACCGTGGCAGGGAAAACCATCCACGACGTCGGCGGCCTTAACTTCGACGAGTTGTACGGATTCCTCGGCGAGTTGCGGCCAGCCGGTCGCGGCGCCGACGCGGGACGCCAGGTGGCGAAGGAGATTCGCAGCCGCGTGGAACTGCTGCTCGGCATCGGGCTGGACTATCTCAATTTGAACCGGCGCTCGGGCACATTGTCCGGCGGCGAGGCGCAACGCATCCGCCTGTCGACGCAGATCGGCAGCGGCCTGATGGGGATGTTGTATGTGCTCGACGAGCCGAGCATCGGCCTGCATCCGAAGGACAACGTGAAGATGATCGCCACGCTCGAGAGTCTGCGCGACATCGGAAACACCGTGATCGTGGTGGAGCACGATGAGGACACGATCCGCGCCGCGGACCACGTCGTCGAAATGGGCCCGGGTCCCGGCGTGCACGGCGGCGAGGTCGTCGTGCAGGGCACGCTCGCCGACGTCATGAAGTGCAAGGCATCGCCGACTGGCCAGTTCCTCGCCGGAAAGCGCGCCATCGAAACTCCGGTCCGCAGGCGGAAGGCCGACGGCCGGACGCTGACCGTGCGCGGAGCGCGGGAAAACAATCTGAAGTCGGTGGACGTCACGATTCCGCTCGGGACGATGGTCGCGATCACGGGTGCATCGGGCAGCGGAAAGAGCACGCTCATCAACGAGATTTTATACAAGGCGCTATGGAAGCGGCTGGTCGATACGCGGACGCTGCCCGGCGAGCACGACGGCATCGAGGGGGCCGAGCATGTTCACAACGTTGTGAACATCGACCAATCGCCGATCGGAAGAAATAGCCGCTCGAATCCGGCGACGTACATCGGTTTCTACGATACGATTCGCGAGCTGTTCACGCGGACTCCGGTGGCGGTGGAGCGCGGCTACAAGGCGGGACGATTCAGCTTTAACGTGAAGGGCGGGCGCTGCGAAGAATGCCAGGGAGAGGGTGTGATCACTACGCAACTCTACTTCATGCCAGACGTAGAAGTAATGTGCGCGGTGTGCAAGGGCGCGCGATTCGGCGCGGAGACGCTCGAAGCGACGCTACGCGGCAAGACGATCACCGACGTACTGAATATGTCCGTCGAGGAGGGCGTCGGATTCTTTGCGAATGAGCCCGCGGTAAGTAAGAAGATCGAGGTACTTCGGGATCTAGGGCTGGGCTATTTGACCTTGGGACAATCGGCGACGACGTTGAGCGGCGGCGAGGCGCAGCGCATCAAAATCGCGACGGAGCTGAGCAAGCTGCAGCGCGGCAAGCACACCGTGTATATCCTTGACGAGCCGACCACGGGCTTGCACCTTGCAGACGTCGAGAGGCTGCTGGAATGCTTGGGACGCCTCGTCGACGCGGGTCACACCGTGATCGCGATCGAGCATCATCTGGATGTGATCAAGACGGCCGATTGGGTCATCGATCTCGGTCCGGAGGGCGGTCATGCCGGCGGCGAAGTGGTGGCGGCCGGAACTCCGGAGGAGATCGCCAAATGCAAGTCGAGTCACACTGGAAGATTTCTCAAGGAGAGAATGAAGGCGCGCTAGGTGATCACGCCGACAAGGCCGGACGCGACAATGCGTTCATCGGACGTGATCAGCTTGAGGCGTCCCACGCGCGCGGTGGCGACGATCGCACGGTCGGCAGGATCGCGGAGTGTTTTACCAATCGCCGCAACTTCGCTCGCGATTTCGAACGAGAGCGGGATAATCTCGATAGCGGGGTTAGACGAAATGGCGTCAAAGATAGTCTGAGCGTAGACAAGGCTGCGAGCGGACTCGCCGCCGAAGACGATGGCGATTTCCAGAAGGGACATGGCGCTGATGGCGATCAGTTCGCGCCGGTGAGCGGCGTCACGTAGAACGCGTATCTGCTCGCGCGATAGCCTTTTCGGTTCGGCAAGCCAGCGAACCAGAATGTGGGTGTCCAGCAGATATCGGGGATTCAATCCTTAATACCGGCGTTCTCAAGAAACGGTTCCCATATCTTTCGCCGTTCCTCATTAAAGGTTGCGTCGTCGTAGTCGAGCTTGCCGGCCATGATGCCTTCCAGCGATTTCCACACGGGCTTTCGCGCCGGACTCACTTTCGCGAGGGGCTTGCCTCGTTTGGTGATGGTGATCGTGCCGCCGTGCTCGCCGATTTCGTTGAGCAGGGACAAACACTTCGCCTTAAACTCCGTTACGGTGACGACCCGCTGCTTCATCATGCCTTGATTCTAGCAAAGTGTCGATTCTAGCAAAATGATCAGATGACTATTTTCCCTTCAGACGAAACGTCACTCCCACAGTCG
The DNA here is from genome assembly GCA_025463045.1 of Candidatus Solibacter sp. Classification (GTDB taxonomy): domain Bacteria; phylum Acidobacteriota; class Terriglobia; order Bryobacterales; family Bryobacteraceae; genus Solibacter. The sequence continues at coordinate 2,313 of JAOAPT010000252.1, read as the reverse complement.
CCGTCGCTGGGTAACCCGGAGTGCCGTGAATCCGGTACGCCGGTGCTTCCCTGGTAAGCCGCGACTCAAAATAATTCTGCGTCTCGTAATACGCGCGGTCGGTGAAATTGTCGAGCGCGAGCGAGAGTTCGACGTTCCGCCGCAGGCGCCGCGACACTCCAAGGTCGAACACCGTGTGCCCGGTGGCAACGATCGCCGGATCTTCCGAGTCGAGCCGGTAATGATTGATCGCGCGGAAGCGGAGCGAGCCGGACCACCGGTGCCAGTCCGCCAACGTGAGCCCGGCGTTCGCCGTGAAGTGGGGAGCGCTATCGACATACATCCGCGCCGGGCCTCGGTAATAAGCGTTGGCAACCTTGGTAACGCCTGCATTCAGCGCCAGGTGATGAGTAACTTCAACCGACGTCTTCACCTCGAAGCCGTACGCACGCGAGGGAGACTTGAATTCGAACGTCCCGTCGTCCGGGATGTAGACCTGCTCGTGCGAGCGGTCGATCCAAAAGCCGTCGATCGAAGTCGAAAAACGTCCGGAGTGGTGGGCCGCGCCGAGTTGGTAGAAATCGGTCGTCGCCACCGCGGGCTGTTCGCGGTGCTGAACAACGGTGCGCGCGTCGGCGGTCGAGATCCCGCGCCCGTAGTTGGCATAGAGCGTGATCGGCACACCGCGCGAGGGAACAAACGACAGGTTCGCCTTAGGCTGCGCGATCGTGGTGAGCACGGCGGTGCGCCCGGCGATTTCGAAGCGGAACTCGTCGAGGCGGAGCCCGCCGCCGGCAAGCATGCGGCCGTGGAGCAGGGTAACCGATTCCTGCACGTAGACTCCGCCATTGGTGACGTGGGCGTGATCGCCGTCCACGTGGATCTGGTTGTCGTGAAAATTGCCGCCTGCCGTGAAGAGCGATAGACGCCCGGCAATCTGGTATTGCGCATTCGCGCCTTCAATCAGCCGCGAGTCGTGCTGCTGGATCGCGTCGCCATGGATCGGGTCGTTCAAAAAGAACGTGAAGTCCGAGAACAGATCGAATAACGAGCGGGTAACGAAGCCGTCGAGTTTGAGCCTTCCGCCGTGGGAATCCTGCTCGGTGAAGTAGCCGGTGACGTTGGCCGACCGCACCCGGCCTCCGTCGCGGGGATCGACAAACCCAAAACGGTCGATCCGTCCGGCAGCGACTTCGTCGAGCGGAAGCTGTCCGGAAGAGTGAAAATCGTTCAGCCCGGCATTGTATTTCAAGCCGTACGCGCGATCGCCGGCGGGGCGTCGCGTGAGGGCGCCCGTAAAGTTGTGGCGAGTGTAGCGCAGCGGCGAGAGGAACGGGCCGTCGGTGTGGGAACCCTCGTAGGCGAAGAGAGCATCGCCGTGTTTAAACCTCGGCGAGAAGGCGGCGAAAGCGCGCTGGCTGTTGAAACTGCCGGCTTGTAGGCGGACCGTCCATTGATCGGGCAGGAATTCGCGCGTACGGATGTGCACCACGCCCAGGCCGGAGAAATCGCCATACGCGGCGTCGAACGGGCCATTCACAATGTCCACGCTCTCGACCAGTTCCGGGCTCAGGCTCTTCAGCGATCCGAGGTAACCCTGACCGTGTCCTTGCGTCCCCTGATTCTGCTGAACATCATCCACCACCACCTTGAGCCCGCCATTAACGCCGCCGTGGTCGAGATTGAACCCGAACCGCCGGATTTCGAGCGACTTGCCGCCGCCCTCGTGCTGTCCCGCGTCGATCCCAGCGTCCAGGACGTGAAAAATCTGGTCGTCGCGCGAGAAGAGCGTACGCGTGAAGATCTCGGAATTGCGCCGGTCGATCGCCGGCTCATTGGGCGTCGCCGTGATGACGATCGTCGTTTTGAGCGGTTCGATCTCCTGTCCCCGAAGGACGGTCGCCAGCACGAAAATAAACAGTGTTCGCATGCGTGTGCTACGAAAATGCAGATCGTAATACTAGCATTACGCACGCGCGGGTCAAACGGATTGCCATTCTGCACGTTAAATTGAAGAGAAGGAGACTCTCGCTTGCGTAAAGTTACATTTCTCATCGGATTTCTGGGAGTTGCCGCGTTCGCGCAGAACGCCAGCATGACGCGCTTCGACGTCACCGCGATCGATAAGACAGCCGACCCGTGCAAAGACTTCTACCAGTACGCGTGCGGAACCTGGCTGAAGAACAATCCGATTCCGGCCGACCAGTCCGTTGGGGCCGCTTCAACGAGCTCGACGAGCGCAATAAGCAGGTCCTCCGCGGCATCCTCGAACAAGCTGCCAAAGCTGACGTCTCGCGCGACCCCGTGACGAAGCAGATCGGCGACTATTACGCC
>JAOAPT010000239.1 GCA_025463045.1 Candidatus Solibacter sp. | reverse complement strand
GGTACATTCCAGTGGCGTACTTGGAGGCCTGGGTGAAATTGCGGTAGATGCCGAGCGCCGCATTGGCGAAGCCGAAGCCGGTGTCCAGCGGATTGCTGGCGTCGTCGGAGAAGTCGTAGCTGCCGTTGGCGTTGGCGAACGACGTCTGGTCCTTACGGCTGCGCTGGATGTAGATGCCGGCCTTGATGGTGTGCTGGTTCCACACCTTGGACAGGTTGTCGATCCATTCGATGGTGGTGTTGTAGTTGAAGAACGGCGCGTTGTTCGTGCCAAAGGAGGCTGTGCCGGCCAGGCGCGATCCGTTGAACGCAAACGTCGGGATGAAGTCCTTTTGCACGGCGTCGGGGTAGAGCACCGGCAGGTTGATGCCCGTCTTGGCGCGGGTCAGGCCGTCGGTGGTTGGGTCGATGTTGATGGTGTTCTTGCCGAAACCCCAGGTGAATTCATTCGTCATGGTCGGGCTGATCAAGGTCGTCACGTTGGTCGCCAGGCCTTCACCCGGCCGCGCGTCCCTGATCGGCACCAGCGGGATCGCGCTGCCCAAAACGAACGAGCCGTAGTAGGACGTTACCGCGTCGGAGTTGTTGACAAAGCGGGCGAAGAGCTTCCACTTTTCGGAGAGGTTGTAGTCGCCGCGCAAGAGGTCTTCCCGCCGCGGATAGGAATCGGAGATCTGCGAGGTGAAGTTGAAACCTCTATTCGGCAGCCCATTCGGGCCAAGCAGGAAATTGGTTTTTGGATATAGGTTCAATACCGCAATGCCTGGCGCGTACAATCGGTTGGCGGGAATGATGTTGCCGGGGAACGGCAATCCTGTTGTCGGATCCTTGATCGTGACCGGAATGCCATTCTTATCGACGCTGGCCGAGAAATTGCCCTGCCGCTCCAGGTCGGTCGGCACCGTCTGGTTGCGAGTGCCCTGCGGGTTCAGCTGCCGCTGATATTCCTGGCTGAAGAAGAAGAACAGCTTGTTCTTGTTGCGGTTGAAATGGTTAGGGATGAAGACCGGGCCGCCGATCGTGTAGCCCAGATCGTTGTAGCGCTGGTCGCGGCGAGCCTGGCCATCGCGATTGCTCTTCCAGTTGTTGGCATTCAGGCCTTCATGGCGGTGGAACCAGTAAGCGCTGCCGTGGAAGTCGCTGGTGCCGCTCTTGGTCACCACCGAGATCTGCGCGCTCGAGGATCGGCCATATTCCGCCTGGTAGTTGCTGGTGAGAACGCGAAACTCCTGCACGGAATCGAGGCTGATTGTGGCAAGTTGGTCGCCATTATTCCCTGTGTCGACGTCGCCTACGCCATCCAGCGTGAGGTTGTTCTGATTGGCGCGGCCGCCATTCGCCGAGATGTTCCCGATGCCGGCATGGCCTGCGGTCTGGAGGTTGGGGGCCGTGGTTACCCCTGGAATCAGCGCCACCAAGGGAAGGTAGCTCCGCCCGTTGATCGCGATGTTCTGCAAGACTTTGGTATTCATCGTCTCGGAACGCTCGCCGCTTTCGGTTTGCAACTGGAGGGCGTCGGCGTGTACTTCCACGGACTGATCCACACTGCCGATCTCCAGTGCCAGGTTGCCCAGCGCGAGCCGTTCATTGCCGTTGAGCACGACGTTCGATTTGCGGAGCTTCTTAAAGCCCGCGGCCTCGACGGTGATACTGTACGTCCCCGGGGGCATCTGTGGGAAGACGAATCTTCCCGTAACATCGGTCACCGTCTGTGTTGTGACCTTTCTCTCCTGTTCGACTGCGATGATTTTGGCATTGGCGACCGCCCCCTCAGAGGCATCCAGCACGGATCCCGAAATGGACCCCGTAATGGTTTGCGAACGGACGGGTAAGACAGTCGCCAGTAAAACTCCCACAACGATCGTTAAGAAACGTTTCATACTAAGCTCCTGTTGAGTGGATTGCTCTAATGACGGGTCGGCATGCAGGCGGCAAAGTGTTTCGGACTTCGTCCGGCCCCTCTGCCCATATGCCGGCGCGATCGAGCGAGACTTCTGAGCATTCGTCTTGTAATGACTATGAAACAGTGATCCATATTCCCCGAAGCCATTGACGAATTAACTTAGTATCTCGATTCACCGTGATCCGGTAACACTCGTTGAATCTAGCCGCCGTCGGCGTCTTGCCATGTTATCGTACGGGTGAGTAGCGGCAATATCACCGAACCATGTACCGCTGCTGGTCGTATCGCTAACTGGTGCGCTCGGCTCCGTGCAGGAATAACTACATGCTCCTGAGCGCCTGGTGATGCTTAATGAAGCCAGATCAATTCACTCAAGGAGACTTCAAATGGAACATTCTGACAGCAGCATCAAACGGCAGGCAAATCGCCGGTCCTTTTTGAAACTCGGAACGGTGGGAGTGGGCACGGCAGTTGGAACCAGCCTGCTTCCGGCGCCCCTGGCGGCGTTCGAGGAAGAAGGTGACGCGTCGCTCACGAGGGGCGACATTGCAATCTTAACGTTCTTAAGCGCCCTGGAGCAGGTTGAGGCAGATTTGTGGATACAGTACGCAGAGCTGGGTGGCGCCACAACTCAGGGAGCGTCCTCGCGGATTGACTTGCCCTTTGCTACCGGCCTTGCGCCGAACTATATCACGGCGCTGGAGGTGCTCGACGGAGATATGCCGCAGTATATCGCCGACAATACGGATGACGAAATCAGCCACCACAGGTTTCTTAACAACTATCTCGTCTCTAAGGGCGGGCAGCCTATCGACCTGAATCCGCAGTTTGCGGTGTTGCCGCCGAGCCGCGTCACCGGCGTTCCGCAAAAAGGGAGGCTGACTAACTTGAAACAACTTACCGTGGACACCACTTGGTGGACGCGGTACCGAAGCGAGACGGCAAACCCAGACTTCGGCGGCAAGTTCGAAAACGCCGTCCCGGATCTCGCCAAAGGACAACATCCGGCGATTCCGCTGACGGACGCCGATCTCGAGTTGAATCCGGACGGAAGCATTCCGAATCACCTGCAAGCCATCGCGAACACCGCTGGATTTCATTTTGCGTTCATCGAACAGGGAGGCACCAGTTTGTATCCGGCGATGGCTCAGAAGGCGAGCAGCCTGGAGGTCTTGCGAGTTCTGCTCAGTATCGGCGGGTCGGAGATCATGCACTTCCAGACATGGCACGATAAAGCCGGCAACGCGCCGAACATCACTGATGGCAACCTCACGTTTCCGGACCTTAATAAGAAGCTCCCCGCCGATGAATTCCAGACGAATCTGATCATGCCCGAGCCAACGTTCTTTCTCCGCCACGAGCTCGGGCCGGTCTCCATCATTCGCCCTACTTCCACAGGGCAAGGAGGAGCAGTAGCGTCGGTCACGAGTTTTGTGCAAGACGGGCTCTTCCTCGATCCTGCTACAAACCGAAACACGGGGATCGTGGATGTCCTCATGCGCCTGGCTGAGGCCGCGGATCTCGCACACCGTTAGGACGTTGGCTGGGCCGGCGGGAATTTCTCCCGCCGGCCCACCGGATCTAATTCCCGGATTGCACGGTAATCATCAGCCCGCCCTGGGTACTGAACCCACCAGCCTTCGCGCTGATCGGAAGATCGATTGTACCCGTAGAGCCGGCCGGGAGAACCGGAACCGTCACGTTCATCTGATCCAGGCCGGCCGCGCTCAGCCCGGCGAACTGGACGGTCGCGGTGCCTCCTCCAATCGTGATCGCCGGCGCTGCGGTGAGATTTGCCGCTGTGGACAGAACCAACCCGTCGACCGCCGGATTTGTCGGACCAAATCCCGTGCCGTAGACCACGATCACTTCTCCAGGCACGGCCGGAGTCGCGCCCGGCAACACATTCCCTGGACCGACCAGGGAGCCGTTCGCGTGCGTGGCGATCACGTATTTACCGACGGAGAAGAAGGCTGGTGCGGCGTTCTGCATCTGCACCGTGCCGGCAGCGCTGGCGGTGCCGCTGTTCGTCACCACCACCGGCACAGAACCGGTGGCCGAGTCCGCGGCCGCGATCACGTCGATCTGGCTGGGGCTCACATAGTAGACGTAAGCGGGCTTCCCGTCGATGGTGACGGAGACGCCATCCAGTTGAACGGGAAGTTTTCCATTGGCCAATTCGGCCGCGCTCCAACTGCGTGTGGTGGCCGCGAGCCCGCTACCGAAGATCGCCGTAAACGCTCCCGGTGCGATGGGCGCCACAAAGCTCGCGGAGTTCACCACGCCGTTGTTGGCGATCGCGGGTGCGGCTTGAATACTTCCCAGCAGCCCATGCGACTCGACCGTATCCGGGCCGGCGATGCCGGCGGCAAAGTAGAGCGAATTGGCATCGCCGCCGGAAGGCGTCGCACCCGGAGTGGCGCGGCTGCCGTTGCCGAAGGTCAGGCCCCACAGCCCCACGACATGAATCACGGCGCCCGTGCCATCCTGTAGCGTGCCCATGAGTCTGCCGCTCACGGTGTCGAAAGCATTG
>JAOAPT010000233.1 GCA_025463045.1 Candidatus Solibacter sp. | reverse complement strand
CGTCGGTTTCGATGGCGACAAGCTCGATGGTGCCGTCGGCGAGGAGGATGCGATCGCCGGGTTTGACGTCCTGGGCGAAGCGCAAATATCCGGTAGAGGCGCGCTCGGCGGTGCCCATCACCTGCTCCGTGGTGATGGTGAAGATGGCGTTGGTTTCGAGCACGGCGCTGCCGTTTTCGAAACGGCCGTGGCGGATCTTGGGGCCCTGGAGATCGAGGAGAATTCCGGCGTGGACGTGCGCTTCGCGTGCGGCGGCGCGAACGGCGTCGATGCGTGCGGCATGGGCGTCCTGATCGCCATGGGACGCGTTGAGGCGGAAGACATCGACTCCGGCGGCGAGGAGTTGGCGGAGAACACCGGGCGGATCGGTGGCCGGTCCGAGAGTCGCTACGATTTTTGTGTTGGGCATCCCTCTCTCTATCTTGCCAGACGAGGGGGAGCTTTCGCGGGTCTTACATTGAGGCGCGCGGCTTCTTCCTGGATGCCGGCGAAGGCGTCGTGGGGCGGATAGGTGGCTGGAGGCAGCGCGTCGATGGCGGTGCGGATGGACTCGAGGCGCGCGGTGCGGCCGGGGAGGGGGCTAATGGACGGAGGCGGGAGATTGTCGGGCGGCTGAGCCCGCTCGATGTAATCGGCGAGGGACGACGGGTCGTATCCGGCGGCGGCCATGGTTTGGACGGCGAGCGAATCGGCCTGGAGTTCAAGCTGGCGCTGGAATTTAACGAAGCCGAAAGGGACGGCCAAAGTCTGGCCCTGCTGGAGGGCGTAGCCCTGCGAGCCGCCCATGTAAATGAGCGGGACGGTCGCCTGGTTCACGATCTGGTCCTTGGTGGCTTGCTTCGTGCCGTGGCGGGCGGCGATATGGGCGATGGAGTGGGCGAGCATTCCGGCGAGCTCGTCCTCGGATTTCGCGGCCAGGATGAGTTGCGCAGGGATGAAAATCGGACCGCCAGGGAAGGCGGCTGGCTCGTTTAGAAACCTCGGGTTCGCGTCGACGAGTTCGAAAGTATAGGTGAAGGTCTGGCCCGCTGTCTTGGCGGCGAGGCGTTGGCCGAGGTCATTGAGGTATGCGTTCACCATTGCGTTGTCGATCACGGTGACGCCCTTTCGATATTCGGCGGCGAGTTGTGCGCCGAGAGCCTGCTCTTTTCCGATGCTGTAGAAATTGACGCCGCGATCGGGTTGCGCGAGGAGCGCGGGGGCGGCGAGTACGAGGGTCAAGAGTCGATGCATGATACGCCTCGACTTCATTATGCCGCCCGCGGGCGAATCCTTTCACGCCGGTGGTACAATTCCGAGAAATGAAAACAGGATTCGTGGATGACCATGCTGAGCGCTCCGCCGATGACAGGCGCTCGGCGCTCCCTCGCTCGCCAAAGCGCGAGAACGGTCGCGGCTCCGATTGGGCGCTCGTTCGTGAGCAGCTTCGGCGTTCGATTGCGGGTCGGCTCGGGGTACGGGCGATTTGCGGGCTCCTGATTTGTGCATTTACGGTTTCGGCGGCGGTGCAGACTCCGGAGCAGTATTTCGGGTTCCGCATCGGCAGCGATAAGAAGCTGGTGCGGTGGGACAAGATTGTCGAGTACATGGGGGCGGTCGCGAAGGGGACTGACCGGGTCAAGTTCAGGAATCTGGGGCCGACGACGAATGGGAATCCGTTCATCATGCTGGAGATCAGCTCGGCGGAGAATCTGCGAAATCTGGATAAGCTGAAGGCGCTCGAGCGAAAGCTGTATTTCCAGGGCGGCGCGCCGACGGATGCGGAGCGCGATGAGATTTTCCGGACGGGGAAGGCGGTCGTGTTCATCACGAACAACATTCACTCGACGGAGATCGGTGCGTCGCAGATGGTGCTGGAGCTGGTGCACCGGCTGGCGACGGACGATTCGGCAGCGACGAAGAAGATACTCGATAACGTGATTCTGCTGCTGGTGCCGTCGTTGAATCCGGACGGCCAGATCATGGTGACCGACTGGTATAACAAGACGCTGGGAACGCCGAGTGAGGCGAGTCCGCTGCCGTATCTTTATCACAACTACACGGGGCACGATAACAATCGCGACATGTACCTGTTCAGCCAGAAGGAGAGCCAGATGGCGGCGCAGGTGTTGTGGCACGAGTGGTTCCCTTCGATCTGGCTGGACGAGCATCAGCAGGGCACGAGCGGGCCGCGAATTTTCACGATGCCGGCGACGGACCCGATTAATCCGAACGTCGATCCGCTGATCTACCGGTTGAACGGAGTGTACGGGCAATCGCAGGCGGCGGCGCTGGAGGCGGAGGGGAAGACGGGGATCATCTTCAATTCGACGTACACGAATTTCTGGCAGGGCGCGATGGCGTGGGCGGGGTGGTGGCACAACCAGGTGGGGATGCTGACGGAAGTGGCGAGCGCGCGAATCGCGACGCCGGTGGTGCAGTTGAAGGCGAATGCGGGCGGCAGTGGAGGTGGCACGGCTCCGGCTCCGGCGACGGGCGCACGGGGTGCGGCGACGGGTCCGGCGGCGGGAGCGACGGATTTCGAAAGCGAGCGGCGGCGCGCGTTCGAGCGGCCGGACGATCCGCTGCCGGCGCCGCGCGATATTCTTCCGCGGACGGAATATCCGCGGCCGTGGCTGGGCGGGCGATGGACGCTGCGCGACATCGTGGACTATGAGCTGATCGCGACGGATGCGCTGCTGACGGCGGCGGCGGAATCGCGGGAGACGCTGCTGCACCAGATTTACAGCATTAATCGGAACACGATCGAGGCAGGCAAGAAAGGCGAGATCGGGCAGGATAAGGAAAAGACTTACGCGGTGCTGATTCCGGCGGATGCGCAGCACGATCCGAATGAAGCGATCGAACTGGTGGACAGGCTATTGATCGCGGGGGTGGAAGTTTATCGCGCGCAGCAAGGGTTCAAGCAGGACGGTAAGAGTTATGAGGCGGGAACTTATGTGGTCCCGTTCGGGCAGGTGTTCGCGAGATATGCGAAGGACCTGCTGGAGAAGCAGACTTATCCGGAAGTGCGACGGTCGCCGGGGGCTCCGGCGGAGGCTCCGTACGATGTGTCGGCGTGGTCGCTGGGGATGCAGTTCGGTGTGAAGACGGAGTTCGCGAAGACGCCGCTTGGGACGTTCCCAATGGAGAAGATCGCGGCGACGCCGAAGTTCGTGATTACCGCGAGTAGTGCCAATGGAACGTGGCGATTCCCGTACAACGGATCGGTGGCGGCGATGGTTGTGAATCGCCTGCTAAAGGGCGGCGCGAAGGTGAGCTTGAGCAAGGCGGAGGCGGGCGGCGTGCCGTATGTGATGGCGAGCGGGAAGGCGGAGATTTGGAATAAAGCGGTTGCAGGGATGGAGGTGCGGGCGGACGCGAAGGCTCCGGCGAAGACGATGCTGGCGACTACGCTGAATGCGCCGCGGGTGGGGATTTACCAATCGTACGATCCGTCGATGGACGAGGGCTGGACGCGGTGGGTGCTGGATCATTATCAATGGGACTACACGAAGCTGCACAACGAGGACATCAAGCCGGGCGGACTGCGGAAGAAATTCGACGCGATCATCCTGCCGGATCAGCGGTCGAACTCGATATTGAATGGGTTGGATTATAAGACGATCGTGGAGGAGTATCGCGGCGGGCTGGGTGATGCGGGATGGGACGCGCTACGTCAGTTCGTGGCGGACGGCGGGACTCTGATTTCGTTGGGCGAGGCGTCGAACCTGCTGGTGGATAAGCTGCCGCTGGGAGTGAAGGATCTCAAGCGGACGACGACGCGCGACGTGCATTTCGCGCCGGGAGCGATCGTCAATTTACAGGTGGATACGGCGCATCCGGTGGGGCGCGGGGTGGCGGCGGACACGATGGGGTATTACATCAATTCGCCGTTCTTCCAATTGGTGGAGGGCTTCTCCTCGCAGAAGGTGAGCGTGGTGGCGCGGTATCCGAACACAGGTGTTAACGCATCGGGGTGGCTGCGCGGGGAGGAGTTGATGTACGGGCGCGCGGCGGTGGTGGCGATCGAGATGAATCCGGGGAAGGTAGTGTTATTCGGGATTCGCCCGCAGCATCGCGCACAAACACACGGTACGTTTCCGCTGTTGTTCAATGCGTTGTACTGGTCGGCGGAAGGGGATTTATCGAGCGGGAAGTAGTCGAACGGGTTAGCCCGAACACACCGATTGCCAACCGTTTCGCAGGTTGGCATCCTGTCCAACAAAAGTGGTACGGCCTCCGTTAGATAGCAGACTCTCTTTGAGTTTGAAGCCTTGGGGTTGTAAGTTCCTTCGCATTGGCTTCTTACCTTCGATTGCTACTCTCCTTGCGGGATAAGTCCCGTAAGGAGTTCTGAAACATGAAGAAGCTGATCCTGCTCGTGTTGATGATGGCCGGGGCATGCGCTGCCGCGGACGTTCGGTTTATGTGGCTGCTGACCTTGAATTCGGTGCCGGGACTTCCTCAAGTATCCATGGTGCCGCAGTACGGAGTGCAGGTATTCATGGATTCCGATAATCCGGCGGTCACGGAGTTTCAGATCACCACGGTGGTGCAGATAGCAAGCGGCGACATAGTTGTAAACACGCAGACGGTCGCGCGGGACGGTAAGGCGCCTGACGTTCAATATTCGACGGTGTATGTTTCCTGGATTGGTCCCGACCCTAACTTTCAAGTGTTATCGATACAGGTGAAAGCGGTGGTCGGATCGAAGGGTGTGAGTAAACCGTTCCCCGGGCGGAACTACGATAGCGGTTCCGCCGGAGTGTAAGTGACCACCGCTCGTTGAAGAACACACACACACCAAACGGAGCCGGGACGGTTAACGGAGCGGTGGTCACGCGACCACCGCTCCGTTACAGTCGCGGCTCGGATGGTAGCCTGTCCTACTTGAGTCCGAAGCCGTAGGGGTAGAGGGGATCGGACTTGCCTTTGTTGCTGCGGGGCCAGGTGAAGGATAGCTTGCCGGTGAACTTGTTGTCTCCGAATAAGACGTCGGCGACGCCCTGGCCTTCGGTGCCGGGGAGCCAGGCGGCGACGACGGCGCCGGCCTGATCGACGACATCGCCGAGGACGAGCGGGCGGCCGGAGACGACGATCACGACGACGGGGATGCCGGCGGATTTCATGGCCTTGAAAGCGGCGACGTCTTCGGCAGCGAGATCCAGACTGCTGCGGTCACCCTTCATCTCGGCGTAGGGGGTTTCGCCGATCACGATGACGCCGACATCGGCGCCCGCGGCTCCTTCTCCGGTTTTAGAGAACGTGACTTTGGTGTCCTTCGAGACGGTGTTCTTGATCGCCATGAGGATCGTGGTGCCGCCGGTGGTGACGGGGCCGCTCTTGCCCTGCCAGTCGATGGTCCAGCCGCCGCACTGATTGCCGATATCGTCGGCGTTCTTACCGGCGACGTGGATGCGCGCGGACCTCTTGGAGAGCGGGAGGAGCTTTTTATCGTTTTTTAAGAGGACGAGCGATTCGCGCACGGCCTGGCGCGCGACGGCGCGGTGTTCGGGGGAGCCGAAGGTCTTCTGGATGCTGCGATCGGCGAGCTGCGAACGCTTGGGATCCATCAGGCCCATGGCGAACTTGACGCGCAGGATGCGGGTGACGGCGTCGTCAATGCGCGACATGGGGACTCTGTTTTCGGCGACGAGCGCCTTGAGGTCGGTCATGAACTCCTTGTAGCGAGTGGGCACCATGACCATGTCCATGCCGGCGTTGATGGAGATTGCGGTGGCCTCTTTGTAGTCCTTCGTGATCTGATCAATCGCGTTGTAGTCGGAAATGAGGAAGCCTTCGAAGCCCATCTCGGTCTTCAGCAGGTCCGTGAGGAGCTTCTTGCTGCCGGACACTTTGACGCCATTCCAACTGCTATAGGACGGCATGATGGAGCCGACGCCGGCTTCGATCGCGGTGTAGTAACCCTGCAGGTGGATGCTGCGGAGAGTGGCCTCATCGACGCGGGTATCGCCCTGGTCGAGGCCGGTTTCGGTGGAACCATACGCGGTGCCGCCATCGCCGACGAAGTGCTTGGCGCAGGCGAGGACGCCGAGGGGATCGCTGTAATCCTTGCCCTGGAAGCCGCGGACGGCGGGGCCGGCGAGCTCGCGAACGAGTTTGGGATCTTCGGAGAAGCCCTCATAGGTGCGGCCCCAGCGGATATCCTGCGGGACGGTGACGCACGGACCGAAGGCCCACTGAATACCGGTAGCGCGGATCTCTTCGGCGGTGACGCGCTGAACCTGTTCGATGAGCTTGGGATTGCGCGTGCAGCCGAGGCCGATGTTGTGGGGAAAGATGACGGCGTTGAGGACGTTGTTGTGGCCATGGACGGCGTCGATGCCGTAGAGGATGGGGATCTTGAGACGCGATTTCAGGGCGTGCTGCTGGAGGCGATCGTAGAGATTGGTCCACGACTCGAGGCTGTTGCCTTCCTTGGGATCGGAACTGCCGCCGCTGAGGAGCGAGCCGAAGCTGAGGGTTTCGATTTCGGAGAGGTCCTTCACTTCGTTCTGTTCGGGCTGGGTCATCTGCCCGATCTTTTCATCCAGCGTCATTTGCGCGAGCAGCGCTTTGACCTGGGGATCGTAGGAGGAGAGCGACTTGGGTTTGGCCGCGGCCCAGCACAGGCAGGCTGCCGCAATCAGCGCCGGCACAAGGGCCAGCCGGAAGGAAAAAGATCTTTTCATCTTCATTTAGGATATCTCTCTATTCGCCGAGGTAGGTGGAGATCCACCAGATGTTGCCGGAGGAATCCTGCACGCCGGCGGCGCGCTCGCGATAGGGCTTGTCGGTGGGGACGGCGATGCTGCCGGCGCCGGATTCGAGCGCGAGATCGTAGATGGCATCGACGTCTTCGACGTAGACATAGATGGAGGCGTGGGTGGCGGAAGGGTGGAGCGGATCGCTGAGTTCGAGGACGACGACGGAATCGCCGATCATGAGTTCGACGTGAAGGGCGGTGGGGCTGAATTCGTGGCGCTCGAGTTCGACGGGGTGGAAGACGGCCTCGACGAAATCGAGGAGGTCGAGGGTGCCGTACAGGTAGGGGCGGACGGCTCCGACGCCGTGGCGGATGTGGGTGAGCTCGGCGGCGAGTTGGGCGTCGGGAACGTGAGAGGCGAGGACGTCGCGGGCGGCGTCGAGGTCGCCGGAGGCGACGAGGAGTTGGATGACGCCGTTAACGCTTGCGTCACTGCTGAGGTGGGCGGGGATGATGGCGTCGCGGAGGAGAGAGCGGGCGAGTTCGGCTTCGGCCGGGGTTGGATAGGTGGCGACGACTGCGAAGTCTTCTGCGGGGGCAGGCGTGGGGGTGGGGCTGAGATGGCGGCGTGCGAGTTCGGCGTCGTAGCACTGACGGGCTTGATCGACGAGGTCGTCGCGGTCGATATCGAGGAGGGCTTCGTCGGAGAGCTCGGCGTATTGGCGGCGGATGTCGTCGATGTTTAGTTTCATTTGGTAATGGTTTAGCACATGGCGGGGGAGGAAAGAAAATCTTTAGCCGCCGATGAACGCCGATGAACGCCGATAAAAAAGAAGGGATTAGGGCGAAGTGGCCGGGAGTCCTGTCCTATTTCAGGAGCGTCGAAAGGGCGCGGGAGGATTCGGCGGCGATTTCGTAGGCCGGGGCGGGTGGGGTGCGGTCGGCGCTTTGGGCTACGGTGAGCGCGGTGCCGAGGTCGGCGATGATGCGGGCGATCTCGGGAGTGGCGCGCTGGGGGAAGGCGCGGACTAAGTCGCGCCAGATGGAGATAGAGAGGTCGAACTGAGACTGGAGCTCGGCGGGGGTGGCGGTGGAGCGCGGGTCGAGGACGATCTTCAAGGGCTGCGAGTAAGTGCGGGCGGCGACAGTCAGGCGGACGGTGTAAGTGCCGGGGAAGACTCGCGGTCCGTAGATTGGGTGGCCGAAATCATTTTCGGGATCTTCGGCGCCGGGGGGCGGATAGCGGAGATCCCACACGAAGCGGTTCATGCCTGGCTTGGCGGTGAGGCGGGGTGCGGGGTCGATCCAGCCTTCGGCGACGGCGCCGGGTTTGCGCGCGGGCTCGACGGGGGCGGCGGTTGAAAAGCGGCGGACGACGGTGTCCTTGGCGTCGACGATTTCGAGGGTGACTTCACCGGCGGGGGCGGACTTCAGGTAGAAATCGAGGACGGCTCCAGCGGGCGGATTTTTCGCCTGGGGTTCTTCGTGCGGGAGGGGCGTGCCCCAGAATTCCTCGGGGTTGAGGCGGATGGCTGTCGCGGGACGGTAGAGCGCGGCATCGGCGGCGGCGATTTTTTCGTCGGCCTGGCGGAGCGGAGCGATGTTGTCAAGGATCCAGAAGCCGCGGCCGAAGGTGGCGATCACGATATCGTCGCCGTGGATGACGAGATCGCGGACGCTGACGGTGGGGAGATTGAGTTGGAGCGGCTGCCAGTGATCGCCGGAATCGAAGGAGACGATCACACCGAATTCGGTGCCGGCGTAGAGCAGACCGCGGCGCGCGGGGTCTTCCTTGACGGAGTTGACGAAGGTGGGGCCGGTGTAGCCATCGGGGAGGACGGTCCACGTCTTGCCGTAGTCGCGCGTGTGATAGATGTACGGGCGGTAGTCGTCGAGGCGGTGGCGATCGACGGCGGCCCAGGCTTCGGCGGGGTCGAAGTGCGAGGGCTCGATCATGGCGATTTTGCTCCACGCGGATAGATTGGGCGGGGTGATGTTCTGCCAGGTCTTGCCGGCGTTTTGCGTGAGGTGGATGAGGCCGGTGTCGCTGCCGACCCAGATCATGCCGGCGCGGAGGGGCGAGGGGCCGATGGTGTAGATGACGCCGTAGCCGGCCTCGCGCGCGTTCGCGGTGGTGACGGGGGCGGCGAGGGGAGTCTTGTCTTTGCGCGTGTCGCCGGTGAGATCGCCGGAGATCTCCTGCCAGTGGAGGCCGCCATCGGTGGTCTTGAGGAGGACCTGCGCGGCGAAGTAGAGCGTGTTGGGCTCGGTGGGCGAGAAGACGAGCGGCGGCGTCCAGGGAAAGCGATATTTCGCGACGGACGGATTGCCGAGACTGCGAAGCGGCCAGGGCGTGATGTTCTGCGCTTCGCCGGTGCGCTTGTCGTAACGCGCGAGGGATCCGGCGGTATTGCCGCAGTAGACGATGTTGTGATTTTTCGGATCGACGGCGACGTAGCCGGCTTCTCCGGCGCTGACGGTGTACCAATCGCGGGCGTCGATAGTGTGGTGGTTGGTGGCGCTGGGGAGGGCGATCGAGCCGCTATCCTGCTGGGCGCCGTAGACGTGATAGGGGAACTGATTGTCGGTGGTGACGTGATAGATCTGAGCGGTGGGCTGGTTGTACCAGGTGCTCCAGGTTTGGCCGGCGTCGACGGAGATGTTGGTGCCTTGATCGGAACCGAGGACCATGCGGCGCGGCTCGGTGGGATCGATCCAGAGGATGCGGTAATCGTCGCCGCCGGGCGCACCCTTGAAGGCGGCGAAGGTGCGACCGCCGTCGGTGGAGCGGTAGACGGCGACGTTGGGCGCATAGACGAGGTCGGGATTTTTCGGGTCGACGGTGATGCCGGAAAAATACCAGGCGCGGCTGGTGATGCGGGGATCGGCGGAGGTGTGCTGCCAGGTGGCGCCGGCGTCCTCAGAGCGGTATAGGCCGGCCGCACCGGGGGCGGCATCAATGAGGGCGTAGACGCGTTTGCCGCCAGGGGCGACGGTGACGCCGCTGCGTCCCCATTGCGATTCGGGGAGTCCGTGGGCGGTGAGGGGCGTCCAGTGATCGCCGCCATCGGTGGTTTTGAAAAGGCCGCTGCCGGGGCCTTCGAGAGGGGCGTAGGTGCTCCACACGGAGCGGCGCGCGTTCCACACGGTGGCGTAGATGGTGCGCGGATCGGTGGGGTCGAGGGCGAGATCGACGGCTCCGGTTTCGTTGCCGCGGTCGAGGACTTTGGTCCAGGTACGGCCGCCGTTGGTGGAGCGGAAGACGCCGCGCTCGGGATGCGGGCCGTAGACGTGGCCGAGAACGGCGACGTAGACGAGATCGGGATTGCGGGGATCGATGCGGATGCAGGCGATCTGGCGCGAATCGCGGAGGCCGACGTTGGTCCACGTCTTGCCGGCGTCGGTGGATTTGTAGACGCCGTCGCCGAAGCCGATTTGCGAACGGATGTCGGACTCGCCAGTGCCGACGTAGATGACGTTGGGGTCGGAAGGCGCGACGGCGATAGCGCCGATGGAGGCGATGGGCTGGCCGTCGAAAATGGGCTGCCAGGTCATGCCGGTGTTGGTGGTCTTCCAGACACCGCCGCCGACGGAGCCGAAGTAGAAGGTGGTGGGATCGCCGGTGACGCCGGAAACCGCGGCTACGCGTCCGCCGCGGAAGGGCCCGATGTTGCGCCACTGGAGCTGGTTGAAGAGGCTCGGGGACAGGCTGGCGGAATGGGCGGCGACGCAGAGAAACGCGGCGAGGAAACGCATGTAAAAAGCGTAGCAGGTCAGGCGCGATAGACGGATTTTTCGAAATCGTCGAAGAGACCGGTGGCGTCGCGATCGACGAAGGGCAGGTACTGCATCATGATTACACCGCAGCGACGGCGTTTGGGATCGATCCAGTAATAGGTGTTGAAGAGGCCGGCCCAGGCGAGGCTGCCGGCGGAGCGTCCGCCGGAGTAGGGCGTGGTGTTGATGAGGAAGCCGAGTCCCCATTTTTCGGTGTGACCGGGTTGGATGTCGACCTCGGAGGACGTCTCAGGTTTGAAGGTTTTCATTTTGCCGGCGGTGAGGTCGCCGATTTGATTGACGGACATTTGTTCGACGGTCTTCGGTTGGAGGATGCGGCCGCCGTGATTGAGGATCATCTGCATGAAGCGGATGTAGTCGGCGGCGGTGGAGTAGAGTCCGCCGCCTCCGTTGAAGGTCTTCGGCGGGGTGGGGAGGGTGCGCGGTGCCTGCTGGAATTCGCCGGACGGTTGACGCTGATAGCGGGCGACGAGGCGATCGAACTTCGCGGCGGGGAGGATGTAGCTGGTGTCGAGCATGCCGAGAGGGCGGAGGATTTTCTCCTGGAAGTAGTCTTCGAGCGTGGCGCCGGTGATGGCTTCGACGAGGCGGCCCGCCCAATCGCAGCCCTGGCCGTATTGCCAGCGCTTGCCGGGCTCGAACATGAGAGGTCCGATCTTCGCGGAGTCGGGCGGGGGCTGTTGCGAGGCGTAGCGGGACATGTCGGCGTCCCAGATGTCGTAGCAGAAGCCGGAGGTGTGGGTGAGGAGATGACGGAGGGTGACGGGGGTTGCGGCGGGGCGAAGTTCGGCTTTGCCGTTGGGGGTGAAGCCGGCGAGGACTTCGAGGTTCGCGAGTTTCGGGAGGTATTTGGCGACGGGCTCATCGAGCGTGAGCTTGCCTTGTTCGACGAGTTGGAGGGCGGCGACGGTGGTGACGGCCTTGGTCATGGAGGCGATTGCGAAGATGCTGTCGAGGCGGACGGGGACTCCGGAAGAGTCGCGCGTGCCGAAGGCTCCGGCGTAGAGCGTCTTGGAATCGGAGGCGAAGGAGGCGACGACGGCGGGGATTTTGCGGCGGGCGATCCCGGCGCGGAGAGTGTCGTCGTTGGGGAAGAGGGATTTCGTGAGGGCGGCGGTGAGGAGGGTGCGTCGAGTGATGGTGTGCATGGCTTTGTCGATTCTATCGCGGGGGCGGGGGGCGGCAAAAGGCAAGAAACATCTTTAGCCGCCGATGAACGCCGATGAACGCCGATAAAAAAGGCCCAGGCTCCGAATTGGTCGGCTCTGGCGGGAGTGAAACTCCACTGGCCACGGATGAACACCGTGAAATGGTGAGGGGCTTGGCTGGGCCAGCGTTTAGGCGCGGCCCATGACGATGGTGTGGGGGCTCATCGGGATGGGGTGGGCGGTGAGACCGGTGAACCCGGCCTCGGTGTACATGGCGTTGAGTTCGCTCAGGGGGTAGGCGTCGCCGCCGGCGGTGGAGGCGAGCATGGTCATCGCGAAGGCGGCGGGCATCGGCGGGGAGATGCGGTCTTCGTTGGGGACAAATTCGAGAGTGGCGGCGCGGCCGCCGGGGCGGAGGGCGGCGCGCACCTTTTTCAGGAGGGCGACGCAGGTGGGCTT
>JAOAPT010000223.1 GCA_025463045.1 Candidatus Solibacter sp. | reverse complement strand
GTCGAAGATTGAAAAGACCGTGCTGGCTGCGCTCTAATGTGCAACATCGCCCCTTTCCGTTGTGTCGGAAAAAGGACTATGTCGCTTCAGTAACAACGCAGGAGTTAGTTATTCGTAATTGAAAATTAATTACTCGTAGTATACTCTCTGCACCGGGAAGTCCTCCTTCGAAGCTCCTGCTATACATCACTTCCCAGTTAAAGGGAGCGACACGTATGCAGGTGGCTTTCTCATTCCCCAACAAATTGAAAAGGGTACTCGGGCTCTGGCCGTTAGTAGCCGTCTTCACGATCTGTCCAGAACCGGCCCTTCCTGACTTCTGGTCGCTGAAAGATCATCGTCCCGAGACGGTGAAGTTGGTGCGCAAGTTGCCGCCAGTGGCGGCCCGCAATGGCAGCACCGTGCGCTTCATAACTGAACTTCCCGGCGCCACGGTACCGCAGGAAACAGCTACAATCCTCAGGGATAAAATCCGGACTTTGTTGATGGACACGAGGGCGGGCAGCATTCAACTCGTGGATGGCCCTGCCGATACCATGATCAAGTGCATCATTACGGGTTACGAGCCGAAGATAGTGCATCCGGGCCAACGTCAGGTCGGCATGCAGCATCAGCAGATCGTCACCTGGATCGGAAATATCGAAGCCAGCGTGCAGGTGCTGGACAGCCAGGACAAGCCGATCGATGCCGCGAACATCAAGCATCATCTCGAGAACGATTTCCTCGTGGCGCAGAGCGAAGAGCACGTCGCCGCCGTGACGGACAAGAGATCCTCCTGGCGGGACAAATTGGCCGGAGGAGTGAAGGTGATCAAGGGGGGAGATAAAGGCGATGTCGCCGCTCTTGCCGGCGGCGGCAAGCAGATGCATGATGCCCTCGCCGTGGAGGACAAAGGCGGGCGACCGCCTACTGACCTTGAGTGGCGCAACGCTTTGATCGAGGGACTCGCGGCAAAGGTTGCCAACCGGATCGTTCCTGTGGACCAGGAGTTCGTGGCTGTTCTGCCGCTCGACAAAGAGTTTGCTCAGATCCGGGAAATGGCCAAGAGCGACCGATGGGGCGACGTGCAGGAGAGCACGGAAAAAATGGGCCAACTGCAAGGCGCAAGGGAAAGTTTTCGCCTGTACACGCTGGGACTTAGCTATGAGGCGATGGCCTATCGAGAGGCTGGCCGTCCCGGAGAGGCCGCCGAATTGTTGAACAAAGGGTCGAAGTATTACGATGATGCTCGGAAGCTCGAACCGCGGGAGCGGGAGTTTCTGCTGGCGCAGATCCGTGTGCAGGACTCGCTCGATCACTATCTCGAAATTCAGCACTATCTAAAGAAGGCACCGATCACGGCCGCGCCCACGCGCCCGGCGGAGAAGGCGCAGCCCACCACGCAAACGGCGCAGAACGGCCAGCAGCGGGCGGACGCAGATCGCGAAAATACCGCCAATAATGCCGCCTTAATCGAGATGATGCGCGCCAACATGCCGGAGGCGGTCCTGGTCACGTTCGTGCAGACGGCCGCCGACCCGAAGTTCGATGTGTCGGCCAACGGCCTGCTTCAGCTGGCGCGGGCCAGTGTTCCAGCTAAGGTGATCGAAGCGGTCCAGAAGAGAATGGCTCCTCCGGCTCCGGCCGCGGCGGCGCCAAAGCGGGCGCCGACTCCGCCCTCTAAGAAGTGAACGAGGCAGACAGGATGCGGCTCTGGTTTTTGGCGTGGACCGGCATCGTGGTTTTCGGGTACATTCCGGGCTGCCAGGCGGCCTGCGACACCGAGCAGGATCGCCTCGTATGGGCGCGGGAGCGCATGCATCCGAGTGCCGGCCGGCCGCAGCTCGACCTGGTCGCTCGATGGCTGGTCAACGGCACGCGGAGTTGCCCCGCGAGCGGCGACCTCTGGTATTACCGCGGCCTTGTCGCCAAAAAGACCGGCGATTCGCGCGATGCCCAGTACGCATTTTGGCAAGGCAGAGGAATACGGGTCGAAGGCGAAGGTCGAGGGCTTCGACCCCTTCGCTATTACGCCCCGCGCTCCAGCCGCCGCCCCGAGCCGGATCCGCGACAAGTGGGCCCTGATTATCGGGGTAAGCAGTTTTGCGAAGAGCGACGACTTTCTCGAATTCAGCGTGGCGGACGCAAAGGAACTGGCCGACACCCTGGTTCAGGCCGGCAACTTCAAGAAGAGCAACATCCGGCTGCTGGTCGATCGGGAAGCCACAACTTCGAACATTCGCGAAGCTTTCGGCGAAATCCGGGAGAAGGCCCAGCAGGACGACCTCGTGCTGGTTTATATCAGCAGTCATGGACATCCGCGAGACCTGGATCCTACGGGGTTGAGTTATGTTCTGACTTACGACACAGATACTAGAGATTCGGCCAAGGTTTTCGCCACTGCGCTGCAGATGGTGGAACTGGCGGAGCTGGGGCGCTGGGTACGGGCTCAAGGTTATGTCCTTTTGCTCGACACGTGCTTTAGTGGAGCGGCGCGTCCGGGCGTGGCGGGCAAGATCGTGCCGGCGGGGACTGACGGCTTCGATCCTCTTCAGGGCTTGCAGGGGTCCGGCAATCGGGTGGTGATTTCCGCCAGCCAGGCGACCGAACGTTCCTATGAGGACCCCGAGAACCGGCACGGATACTTCACGCGGTTTCTGCTGGAGGCGCTGCGGCAAAGCGGGCAGCCGCAGCCATTGTCCTCCATTTTCGAGTATGTCCGCACGCGCGTAAGTGCGGCGGTGGAACGGCAGGACGGCCGACAGCAACGTCCAGTAATGCAGCAGTTCGGTCAGGGGAAAGACATCGTTCTGAACACCCCCGTCACGACCGCTGCGATAGGGTTGGGAGGCGGCCGGTGGCCCTCGGCAGCCGCGCAATGGCTGGGCGTCTCCGGCGCAATTCTGACGGGGCTCCACGGCCCTCAGTAACCAGGAATGAGGTTGGCAATGAGAGATTCGCAGCTCCGGAATGACCATGAAGGCGGCGACATTTCTTCCGAACGCGAGGAACGCTCCACGTTTGTTGCGTCCGGGATTACGTTCTGGGAGTACATTTCCAGTGCGCCTCCCCGCCATTCGACGCTACATACGAGAATCATCCGTGATCTGATGTTTGGAGTATTGCTTTCCGCTTTCCTGGCGGGGGGGATGTACTTCTTCGGGCGCACCGACTTCGGAAAGGACTTTTCCTGGATCACCTATCGTTTTCTGCAGCGACGCCTGACTCCTCCGGAGTCCTCTGCGATTGCGATCGTCGATATCAGCGAGCTGCAGCAGAACCAGTCAGGAATTACACCCCGAGATTCGTTAAAGAAGCTGCTCAATGCCCTGGCAACAGCGCAACCCAGGGTCATCGGTATCGATGTGGACTTCTCCCTGGTAGAGACGGACGGCGATACTCCGGGCGCGGCGAAACGCTGGCAGTTAGTCCTGCCCGATGATTACCTTTTCTTCCAGTTTTGCAAACAGTGTTGCAAAAACTTGTCAGTTCCCGTGTATCTGGGAGTCTATCGAACCCTAATGCTTCCTCCCGAAGCCTGGCTGGGCTCAGACCAATTCATGCCGCTCGCGGCGGCCCTGATCGTGCCGGAAAGGGCCGACAAGGCTTTTCAGTCCTTTGGGAGACAGCCAGGTTTGACGATGAGCTCAGCGATCGCCGGGCCTCGCAAAGAAGAGGATACGGGAGGGTGGTTTTTTCAAAAGGTTCTGGAGTCGGAATCCGCGGAGATTCAGGGAAAACAGTTCGTTGTTGACTATAGCCTTCTCGAGCGACTGAAGAGAGGTGCGATCAAAGTGCCTGGGAAGCTATTCGATAACGAAAACGAATTAACGAGCTACTTCCAATTGAGACGGCAAGATGTGGAAAACAAGAGAGTCCTTATCGGCGACGTCGAGCACTTCGGTGATTCGTTCGAGGATCCGACCCGCGGCCGGAATACGATACCGGGCATCCTCATCCATGCTGCCGCGGCACAAACCCAGCTCGCACGTCCGCTTTACGAAATCCCTCAGGGGGTTCGGCAATTGGCCGATTTCCTTTTGGCGGTTCTGATCCTTTCGTCCATTGCATTTCTGCGACTGTCATACGGCGAGCAGTATGACGAAAACAGGCTGCTGGCGTTGCTCACCGGGATCGCGGTCGCATTGACGTTGGCTGTCGGTATCACAGTCGACTACACTCGCGTCTTGTGGGATGACTTTCTTATCGTAGCCGTTGCTCTCCTATTACATCCCTTCGCCCACAGAATTTTCCAGCCC
>JAOAPT010000214.1 GCA_025463045.1 Candidatus Solibacter sp. | reverse complement strand
CCGGTGAAGGCGACCGCCACGGCTTGCTCCACGGCCCCGTCATGTAGAAGCCCACCGGCTTGCCGCGGAGTGACGCCGCCTCGACGCGCAGGGGACGCGACGTACCGGGCCACACTCCGGTCCACGCGGCGCGCGCGTCGTTCGACGAAAGCCACGTCCACAAGGGCTCCGCCGGTTGCAGTTGCGATGGGTTCACCCCGGCCTCGGCGAACAGCGCATTCCAGTTTGGCGGCGTCTCGCCCTTCGCGGGCTCGAGCAACTGCGGCGGACGCGCCTCGAAATAGACCAGGCGTCCAGCGGTGTCGAGTTCGAGATACGTCATGCCATCCACGGTGATCGGCGGATCGTCGTTGGTCACTACTCCCGGTATCAGCAGGTCGTTGTGGAATTCGGTCCCGGTCATGATGCTGGGGCTCTGCCGGAAGACGAACCGCAGCAATCCCGGCTGTTGCTTCACCACCTCATTCCAGCGTGGCTGCGGCTTCTCGTGCTGGTTCACCCAGCTGCGGAACTCTGCGTACCAAGAAAGGTCCCACGCTTCGTCCACCGCGTTCGCATACCCGAGCCGTTGATTGATGTCGCGTGACTTCTGCGCCAGCACCTCCGTCGAATACGACAGTGGGATCGCGTCGAGCGCGCTCATCCGGGCCGTCAGCCCCCATATCAGTGCGATGCCGATCAGGATCGCGGCGAATAGCGGGATCGCGATGCGCGGCGAGAGTCCCGCGCCTTCGCCGGCGGCCGCCACCATCTCTGGCGATGGCGTGACTCCCGCGGCGAGCGCGGCCGCCAACGGATCGCCGCCCGGCAACGCCGCCGCGACGGCGAGTGCCGATGCCGGACGCATCGCCGGGCGCGCCTGCAGGCAGCGCAGAATCACGCGCTCGACGCCGGGATCCAGTTCGCGGACCAAGACGCTTGGGCTCTCGGGCTGCGTCTTCAGGCGCGCGTGCTGCAACCCCGCGAGCGTGTCCGATTCGAAGGGCAGCTTGCCGGTGAAGATCTCGTACAGCACCAGTCCGAGCGCGTAGATGTCGCTGCGCACCGTGACTTCTTCGCCGGCGAGTTGCTCCGGAGCCATGTACGCCGGAGTGCCGCTCTTCACGTCGCCGTCTTCAATTTGGCCCGCCAATCCGGCGAGTCCGAAATCGGTGAGCAGCACCTGCCCGCGGCCGTCGAGCATGATGTTGCCGGGCTTGAGATCGCGATGGAGTACGCCTTTTTCGTGGGCCGCGCCCAGGCCCGCGCAGAGCTTGCGTGCAATTTCGAGCGCCTTATCGGCGGGCAGCCGTCCGATGCGCCGTAAGAGCGAGCCGAGATCTTCGCCGTCCACGTATTCCATCGAAAGGAAGAGATGGCCGCCGCTTTCGACCAGGTCGTATACGCGGCAGACGTTGGGGTGCGAGACCTGGCGCGCCATCCGGACTTCATTGCGGAATCGCGCCAGCGCGTCCTCGTTGCGTACCCATCGCTCGGGCAGAAACTTCAGCGCGACGGCCTGCTCGAGTACCAGGTCCTCGGCGCGGTAGACCTCGCCCATGCCGCCCTTGCCGAGCAGCGCGACGATGCGATATCGCCCGCCGAGCATGTCGCCGGGTGCGAAGCGTCCCTGGTTCGACGAGCGCGATGTGGGCCGCGAAATCGGGGTTACCACTGTCTGCGTCGCGCGCACGTTACTATGGAGCGCCGCGCCGCACCAGGCGCAGAAGCTGCCGTCTTCGCTGACCGATTTCCCGCAGGACGCGCAGGTCATTGCTATTCCGCGCTATGCCGCCGTCAACAGCAGCGGCGCGCCTTTCGTGATCACGATCGTGTGCTCGTAGTGTGCCGAGAGGCTGCCGTCGGCGGTGCGGATCGTCCACCGGTCGTCCTGCAATTCGCCATAGCGCGTGCTTTCGGCGAGGATCGGTTCGATCGTAATCACGAGTCCTTCGGTCAGGCGCGTCTTGAAGCGCGAGTCATGATAGTTCGGCACGCTCGGCGATTCGTGGATTGTTCGCCCGACTCCGTGTCCGCACAACTCGCGCAGAACGCGGAAGCCGCAGCGGTGCGTTTCGCTCTCCACCGCGCGGCCGATGTCGTACACGCGATTTCCGGCGCGCGCCTGCTTCGCCGCGAGATGGAACGCGCTCTCCGCGCAGCGCATCAGGGCTGTCGCGCGAGGGCTCACCGCGCCGACAGCCACGGTCAGCGCGGCGTCGGCGAAATAGCCATCCTTCTCCGCGACGAGGTCGAGCTTCACCAGGTCGCCCTCCACGAGCGCGCGATCGCCGGGAATCCCGTGGATCGCCTCATCGTTCACGCTGATGCACAACGCTCCGGGAAATCCATAGACCTTCGGGGGCGCCGATTCCGCGCCATGCTCGGCCAGCACGCGCGCGCCAATCTCGTCCAGTTCGCGCGTCGTAATTCCCGCGCGCACACTCGCCGCGCACCGGTCCAGCGCCAGCCGCACAATCCGTCCGATGACGCGCAATTTCTCGAGTTCCGCCTGAGTGTGAATCGACATACCCGTCATTCTGCCACGACCCGCGTTCTATAATTGCGGTGAGGGGATTTCTGGGTCTTGGCTGCTACTGTTTCGGCTCCTGTTTCCGCGTCTTCCCGTACCGTTTCCGTGCCGTGGTATGTCTGGTGCTCCGTCGCCGCCGTGACCTGCGCGATGACCGGCATTCATTGGGATATCTCGTGGCACCGCTCGATCGGACGCGACACATTCTGGACGCCGGCCCACGTCGATATTTACCTCTGCGGCTTACTCGCGGGCATTTCGTGCGGGTACCTGATTCTCTCGACCACTTTTTACAAGGCATCGCCGTTGCGCGCGTCCTCCGTCACACTCTGGGGATTCCGCGGACCGCTCGGCGCGTTTATCTCAGCGTGGGGCGGGATCGCGATGCTCACCTCCGCTCCCTTCGACGATTGGTGGCATAGCGCCTACGGGCTCGACGTCAAGATCATCAGCCCGCCGCACATGATTCTCGCGGCCGGCATCATCAGCGTTCATCTCGGCGCGCTGATCCTGATTCTCGGGCGCATGAATCGCGCCACCGGCGTCGATCGCGCGCGCCTCCGCAATCTCTACCTCTACGTCGGCGGCATGATCCTCGTCTGCCTCACGGTGCTGCTCATGGAGATGACCTATCGCAGCACCATGCACACGGCGCACTTTTATCATTTGATTGCGATGGTGACCCCCGTGGTTCTCGCCGCCGTGGCGCGCGGGAGCGCCTACCGCTGGGCCGCCACCGCGGTGACGGGCATTTACAGTATCTTCGTTCTGCTGATGAGTTGGGTGCTGCCGCTGTTTCCCGCGCAGCCCAAACTCGGACCGGTGTATCACCAGCTCACGCAATTCACTCCGCCGGAATTTCCGCTGCTCCTCATCATTCCCGCGATTGTGCTCGATCTGCTTTGGCGGCGCACTGCCGCGTGGGGCGCATGGCGGCAGGCGCTGGTTTCCGGCACGGTCTTCCTCGCCGTATTCGCCGCCGTCCAGTGGCCTTTCGCCGATATCCTGATGCTGCCCGCCGCGCGCAACTGGTTCTTCGGCGCAAAATACTTCGGATATTACGCAAGGCCTGGTTCGGTATACGTGCGCAATCTCTTCTTCGCCGGAGAAGCCGGTTCCGAGTTGTGGCAGGAACTCGCCTTTACGCTCGCGACGGCCATCGTCTCGACGCGCCTCGGTCTCGCCGCCGGCGACTGGATGCGCCGCATCCAACGATGAAGACACTCCTCCTGCTCGCGCTTGCCGCGCCGCTTGCGGCCCACATCGGCAGCCCCGACATCTTCTTCGAGGGCGACGCCGGTCCGTACAAACTGCTCGTCACCATCCGCCCGCCGCAGGTCATCCCGGGTGTGGCCGAGATCGAGATCCGCAGTCTCGCGGGCGATGTCAGCCAGATCCACATCGTGCCGCTACGGCTCACGGCGGCGCCGCAACTGGCGCCCGTTCCCGATCTCGCGCGGCCGTCGAAGGACGATCCGCAATACTACACGGGCAGCCTTTGGCTGATGGCGACGGGATCGTGGAAGGTGCGCGTCGATGTCGATGGCGCACGCGGGAAAGCCTCGCTCGCCGTTCCCGTGCCCGCGATTTCGACGCGTATGCTCGGCATGCAGACCGCGATCGGCGCCGTCCTGATTCCGCTCGGACTGCTGCTGGCCTTCGGGCTGATTGCGCTTGTGGGTGCGGCGATCCGCGAAGGGCAGCTCGCTCCGGGACTCGCGCCCGATCCGGCGCGAGTCCGCCGTTCGCAAGTGGTGATGGCAGGGAGCGCGGTCGTGATCGCCGTCATCCTCTGGGCGGGCAATGCCTGGTGGTCCGCGGAGGCCGCAGGTTATTCGCGCATCGTCTATAAACCGATCGGCCTGAAAGCCAACGTCGAGAATTCGAACCAGCTTCGCCTGGAACTTCGCGAGCCCGGCTGGCTCGATCGCCGCGACGACGACCTGCTGCCCGATCACAACCACCTCATGCACCTCTACGTCATCCATACACCGGAGATGGATCGCGTCTGGCACCTGCATCCCGAGCTTGCAGGCGATGGTACATTTCGCCAGTCTTTGCCGACGATGCCGGCTGGCCGTTACGCGCTCTATGGGGACATCGTTCACGGGAGCGGGTTGGGCGAAACCGTCACGACCCAGATCGACCTCCCCGCAATTCAGGGCGTCGAACTTAAGGGCGACGACGCTGCGTCCGGCCCATTGCCCGTGCAATCGAATTACAATCCGGTTGTGTCGGAATTGCCCGAAGGGTATCGGATGATCTGGGAACGCGGTGAGGGCGCAATTCACGCTCGCCGTCCTTACCAGTTTCGTTTCCGGATTACAGATGAACACGGCGGCGCGCCCGCCGATATCGAACTGTACATGGGAATGCTGGGGCACGCGGCCTTCGTAGCAACGGACGGCAGCGTGTTCGCCCACGTGCATCCATCGGGGTCCGTCCCGATGGCGGCGCTGGGTCTGGCTGCCCGCGGTATGGCCCAGTCTGCCAATCCGCACGCGCAGCACATGCACGTGGCTGGAGGGCTGCCTGCCGAAGTTTCATTCCCGTATGGATTCCCCAAACCCGGCGCCTATCGCATTTTCGTTCAGATGAAACAAGGCGGCCGCATACTCACTGGAGCCTTCACCACGACCGTGGAGAATTGATCATTGACCACTATAAATCAGACCACTATAAATCTGAACACTATAAAAGGAAAGACCGTATTGATTACCGGGGCCGGCCGCGGCATCGGTAAGCGACTCGCCATGGGATTCGCCGCCGAGGGTGCCCGAGTGGGCCTGCTTGCGCGCAGTCAGGCGGAAATCGACCTCGCGAAATTAGAAATTGAACAGGCCGGCGGCACTGCCATGTGCTTCCGCGCCGACGTGCGGCAACCGGATGATCTCGCCCACGCCGTGGAGCGCCTGCGCGCGAAGTTCGGCAGCCTCGATGTGCTGGTGGCCGCCGCGGCTGTGCAGGGGCCGATCGGGCCGCTGCTCGGTTCCAAACCGAAGGCGTGGAATGAAGCGATCGAGGTCAACTTGATCGGCGTGGCGAACTCGTGCCGTGTGGCGCTGCCGCCGATGATCGAGAGGCGCTGCGGCAAGATTATCCTGATCGCCGGCGGCGGCTCGGCGTATTCGCGTCCAAATTTCACGGCGTATGCGTCATCGAAATCCGCCGTCGTCCGCTTCGGCGAAACGCTCGCCGACGAGGTGCGCGATCACAACGTTCAGGTCAACACGATCGCGCCCGGAGCTGCTTACTCCACGATGACGGATGAGATTCTGCTCGCGGGCGAAGAGCGCGCCGGCCGCAAGGAGATCGAGGACGCGGAGAAGGTGCGGGTCACCGGCGGCATTCCGGCAGAGAAACAGATCGCGCTCGCGCTCTTCCTGGCGAGCGAGAAGAGTAATCACATCTCCGGGAAGTTGATCCACGTCAACGACGATTGGAAACGCTTCGAGCAGGATAATATGAAGGCCGAATTGTACACGCTGCGGCGCGTGCAGAAGGTGTAGAGCTCCCCCAATCCGCCCCCATCCGAGCCGCGCCGGTTGGAGTGCGTTCTTCAACGGAGTTCTCCATGGCCCCGTTCGGGGCC
>JAOAPT010000201.1 GCA_025463045.1 Candidatus Solibacter sp. | reverse complement strand
GGCGTACAGCTCTTGACCAAGCTAAGCAGGCCATCGTTTCCGAAAGATACACCGAATCGATGTTGCAATTATTGCGATGGTTTGTCGCTCGCGGCTGGCGCGATCAACACATATCCGAGCATGCGGTTGTTCTTCTAACTCGTATCGCCGATGTTGCCCCGGACCTGATCGCACGACATCATCGCAAGGCTTGCAAGCGCAGCAAGAAGTTCGAAGAGTTGACGGCAACTCAGCGGCACAGGTTGCGTATCGCGTTGAAGAATTTGCACTACACCATCGAATTTGTGGGAAGCCTCTTTGACAAGAACGAAGTTCGAACATTTGTAAGGTGTTTGAAGTCGTTGCGGGACGATCTCGGCCACGCAAATGATGTGCGTGTCGCCTACGATCTAGTAGATCAATCTAGCGAAGCAAGAGATCACGATGCTCGCGCGGTCAATCGTGCCGGAGGTATCGTACTGGGTTGGCACGAGCGGGGTCTTGCTGATCGCTATCCGAAGCTGAGAAGGCATGTTCGTCGCTTTAGACGATTGGATCCGTTCTGGTGATGCGAAGCGCGTCGGTTGACGGGTGAGATACCATGTCCGGGCGCATCCTGCTCGACGGACTGCCGGCTGACGTCAAGGCCCGGATTCGAAACCGGGCACAGCCGAGCTGGATTGCGCCCATGTTGGCGACACTCACGGATGAAGTGTTTTCGCGACAGGGATGGTTGTTTGAGCCGAAATGGGATGGGGAGCGCTGCCTCGCTTTTCGCCGTGGTCGCGATTTGAATCTCTTTTCGCGGAATCGAATTCGGCTGAACGCGAAATATCCCGAAGTGGTCGAAGCGATTTTTCAGCAGGAAACCACTTCTTTTATCGCGGACGGCGAGATTGTCGCGTTCGACGGCGCGATCACCAGCTTCGCAAAGCTGCAAGCGCGCATGCCGGTCCAGCATCCATCAGCTGATCTGATTCGCAAGGTGCCGGTATGTTTCTATCTTTTCGACTTGCTCTACCTGGACCGCTACGACATCCGGCAGGTTCCGCTCCGGTACCGAAAGGAAGTACTTCGCAATGCCTTCGACTTCCAGCGCTCCTTGCGGTTCACGGAGCATCGCAAGACTGAGGGCGAGGCCTACTATCGAAGGGCGTGTGAGAAGGGTTGGGAAGGTATCATCGCAAAAAACGGGGACAGTGTGTACGTGTCCAGACGAACGCGCGATTGGCTCAAATGCAAATGCAAGCAAGAGCAGGAGTTCGTCATCGGCGGGTACACCGATCCGCGAGGGAGTCGCAGCGGTTTCGGCGCATTGCTGCTAGGTTACTACCGCGGGGGGAAGCTCGCGTACGCCGGCAAGGTCGGGACCGGGTTCGGCCAAGATCTCTTACGGCGTCTGGGCGAGAAGCTCGCACGGCTGGAGACGCCGGTGTCTCCCTTTGCCGAGGACGGGCTGCCGCGACGCGCCGTGCACTGGGTGAAGCCGAAGCTCATCGCTCAAATTGGATTCACCGAGTGGACGGGGGGAGGCAAGCTGCGACACCCTCGATTCCTCGGCTTGCGGAATGACAAGCGGCCGGAAGATATCGTGCGAGAAGGCTGATTTGCGATGAGGCGAAATGCTTCCGGCAGGGATGCGTGGCCTAGGTTCAAGATCTTCGACCACGATTGCGACGAAGCCTCGGGCAGGTGAGGGATGACAAGCAGATCAGGGGCCCTGGTGCATGCCACGTACCACATTCGTTGACGTTCGAGCATCTGCTCGCGTTTTTCCTCGTCGCGGGCCGCCAAAAGTGCGGGCGGCATGACGCCGCCGAGCACCCAATGCAGCGTGTCGTCGGATCGGCGATGGATGAATTGGGGCGGCGTCGGAAATTCGGTGGACGTATTAATCGGGATGACGACCGGCCATTCCAGACCCTTCGAACTGTGGATCGTGACGATTTCCACGGCTTCGTTCGAGGCGTCGATCCTCCCCTCGGGGCGCGGTGAACGGGCCTCCCAATCGGACTGCAAGCTCCTCACGAAGGCGCGCAGACCCGACACGTTGTAAGGGCGCGCCATCTCGATCAGGGCATCGAGGTTCGCGAGCGCCCGCGCGCTGCGGTTATCCGTTCGAAACCATTTTCAGCACGAATGGCAAAATTTATTGCGCGGCTATCCTCGCGCCCAATTCAGCTACGAAGATGATCGACATCAAAGGCGGGAACGTCTGCGTTACACATCAGAATGACCTCGGCAGGCCAAGCACATGTTCGGAGAGATAGCTGAGGATCAGATTCGTCGAGATGGGCGCGACCTGGTAGAGCCGCGTCTCGCGAAACTTGCGCTCGACGTCATATTCCTCGGTGAAGGCGAAGCCGCCATGGGTCTGCACGCAGGCTTCCGCCGCCTCCCAAGAGGCCGCCGCCGCAAGCATTTTTGCGATGTTCGCCTCCTCGCCGCAATCGAGCCGTTCTCGAACAGCGATGAGGCCTGATGCACCATGAGTTCGGCCGCCCGCATTTGTGCGTAGGCCTTGGCGAGCGGAAACTGAACGCCCTGGTTCTGCCCGATCGGACGCCCGAAGACGACGCGCTCCTTGGCGTAACCCGACGCCTTCTCGAGGAACCACTTGGCGTCACCGATGCACTCTGCGGCTATCAGGATGCGCTCGGCGTTCATGCCCGAGAGGATGTAACGGAAGCCCTTGCCCTCTTCGCCGATCAGGTTCTCAGCCGGCACCCGCACGTTGTCGAAGAAGATTTCCGTGGTGGAGTGGTTCATCATCGTGCGGATTGGCTTGATCGTCATGCCCGACTTCTGCGCCTCGCGCATGTCGACTATGAAGACCGACAAGCCTTCGGTGCGTTTCTGGACCTGCTCCTTCGGCGTGGTCCGTGCAAGCAGCAGCATCAGGTCGGAATGCTCGGCCCGGCTAGTCCAGACCTTCTGGCCGTTGACGACGTAATGGTCTCCCTCGCGCCTCGCAAAAGTCTTCAGCGACAGCGTGTCGGTGCCGCTTGTGGGCTCCGTCACGCCGAAGGCCTGCAGGCGCAGCTCGCCGGCGGCAATTCCGGGCAGGTAGCGCGCCTTCTGTTCCTGCGAGCCGTGCCGCAGCAGGGCGCCCATCATGTACATCTGTGCGTGGCACGCCGCGCCGTTCGCGCCGGCGCGCTGTATCTCCTCCAAGACCGCGACGGCGCCAGACAACGCCATTCCCGCTCCGCCGTATTCTTCTGGCACGAGAACCGAGAGGTAACCCGCCTTCGACAGCGCTTCGACGAACTCGCTGGGATAGGCCGACTCGCGGTCGAGCTGGCGCCAATACTCACCGGGGAATTGCTCGCAGAGTTTGCGAACGCTGTTTCGAATTTGAACGAGTTCTTCGGTGCTGTTGATCGACTTGAATTGCATGGCAACCTCAGGTTCCGGGTAAAGCGGCAGCGGCAACCGCGCGCCAGTTTTCGAAGGTCTCGTCATCCACATCGCCCAACACAGCGCGCAGCGCCCGGGTCATCGGCAGAGGGCCGGAGCCGCCACCGATTGACAGGGCGAGGTCAATGTCCTTGCGCAGGATTGATTGAAGGGAATCGAAATCGGCGCGGGTCTTTGCCCATGCGCCGTAGGCTTCGGGAGCATCGCCGGCATTCGCGGTGAAGAAGTTGCGGCCCGTGCTGACCTCGAAGACCGGCATTACGTCGGGCAGGAACAGGCCATTGTTCAGGCCGATGCGGTAGGCTTCCGCCGCGATCATCAAGGTGGTGATGCCAACGAGATTGTTGACGATCTTGGTCGCCTGACCGGAACCGAGGGCGCCGCAGTAGAAGATCGCCTTTCCCATGGACTGCATCAGCGGACGCAGCGCCTCGCAGTCCTCACGCCGACCACCCATGATGATGGCGAGCGTCCCGTCGCGTGCCTTGACGACGCCTCCGCTCACGGGCGCATCGACGACCCGCACGCCCGCCGGCTCAAGATCGCGCTGGAGATCCTGCATCGAGTCCGGCGCAATCGTTCCCATGACGACGAGTATCGGCTTCCGATCGCCAAGGCCGGAACGCAGCCCACCCTCTCCAAGAGCGACCGCTTGCGCTTGTTCAGGCGTCGCCACGAGCACGATGACGACATCGCAATCGGCACAATCTGCCGCGCTCGTCGTGCACCGGACGCCGAGCGCCGAGAACGGTGCGTGCGCTGCCTCGCGGGCATCGCAGACCGTCAGTTCGAATCCTGCCTTGCGGATGTTCATGGCCATTGGCGCGCCCAGGGCGCCGACGCCGATGACAGCGCCTGTCCTGATCGTCATGGCTTGCCCTCAGGAAATCGTTACGCCGCTGTCGACGGAGAAGACCTGCCCCGTGACCACGCGCGATTCATTTGAGCCGAGATAAACCGCCATCTCGGCTATATCGGCCGGGCGGCACGGGCCGAGGAGGTGCTGATCGGCGAGCCGCCGCAGCTCGGCGCGCTCGTCCATCAGCCCTTCGACGCGCGGCGTCAGGACGAGGCCGGGGGCGATGGCGTTCACGCGGATCCTGTCCGGCGCGTACTCGACAGCCATGGACCGTGTCATCGACGCCACGCCGCCCTTGGCCGCAGTGTAGCAATCGCGCTCGGGCAGTGCCATCAGCGCCACCATCGAGGCCATGTTGACTACCGAGCCGCCGCCGGACTTCGCGATTTCCGGAATGCCGTGCTTACAGCACAGGAACGTACCGTAGAGATCGAGCTTGATGACACGCCAGAACTCCTCGTCGGGGGCGTCGGTCACCCTCGCATCCGCCGCGCTCGAACCGCCCGCGACATTGCAAAGCACGTCGAGACGACCGAAGCGTTCGGTCGTCCGAGCGATCGCACCCTTCACGCCGGCGGGATCGGTGATGTCGCAGACCAGCGGGAGGCCGCGCTCGCCCGCCGACGCCTCCCGCAGCGTGTCCGCCACGGCGTTCGCATCCAGGTCGACGGCCGCGATCTGCGCACCCTCCTGGATGTAGCGCGCGCAGATCGCACGCCCTATGCCACCGGCCGCACCGGTGATGAAAGCAACCTTTCCGTTCATTCTAGCCACTGCGTCCTCCTGTTCAGATCATCCAGCCTGCGCGCTCGCCGTCGAGAATTGCGACGTCCACCTGGCGCGGTGCGAGCGCGTCGCCGACCACGAAGACGTTGAGCCCGCTGCCTTCGAGGTCCCTCGCCAGGGCGTCGTCGACGAGGCTCCCCATGGCGAGGACGACCTGGCCGTCATGCGCGATGCGCCTGATGCTCCCGTTGAATCGGTCCTCGCAGACGAGGCCGTTCGGCTCGATCGCCGTAACGAAGGTTCCTGGAATGACGGCGATGCCGAGTGCGGCGAGACGCCGGTACAGCGCTGGCGCATGGTGCACCGGCAGATCTGCGCCGGCATGCATATGCGGTGTGATAATCATCACCCGGTGCCTGAGCTCGGCCAGTTTCTCCGCCGCGGCCGTGCCCGCCAGGTGCGGATCGTCCTCGATCACGATGACCGGTCCGGCGAAGGAGTCCGGCGTACGGAAGACGTCCCAGGTGGTGTGGACGCGAGCGGAACCGGCGCCAGTGATTTGCGCGACATGCGGCCTGAGCGAGGTGTAGCCGTCACGACGCGGGACAGAACCGGTCGCGATGACGGCGGCGTCAAACCCTCCGTCCGCGAGCATCGCACCGTCAACCGTCGTCTCCATCCGGATAGCGATGTCCAGCCGGCCCAGCATCTCCGCCTGCCAGCGGTGTATCTCCGAAAAGCCACGGCGCGAGGTGACCGACGCCGTCATTAGGTTCTGGCCACCCAGGGCGCCGCTTCGCTCGAACAGGGTCACGTGATGCCCGCGCTCGGCCGCGACGCGTGCGGCCGCCATGCCGGCCGGGCCGCCGCCGACGACCGCGACGCGCTTCAAATGCGAGGCTGGACGAAACGTCCCGATTCCGAGCTGCGCTTCGCGGCCGACGGCGGGATTGTGGATGCAGCCGACGCCGCGGCCGCGATCGAGGCCGACAATGCAGGACTGGTTCGAATAGGTGCAGACCCTGATGCCGGCGCGGTCGCCGCGCGCGGCCTTCAGCGGCAGCTCAGGGTCGGAGATGAGCGCCCGCGCCATCCCGATGAAATCGGCGTGGCCCGCGGCCAGAACGGCTTCGGCTTCTTCGGGCGTGGCGATGCGAGAGCTGACGCAGACGGGCAGGCCGGTGACGGCTGCCCGGATCGTGCCGGCCTGCGGTGCAAACTGCGCTTCGGGCGCGCTGA
>JAOAPT010000191.1 GCA_025463045.1 Candidatus Solibacter sp. | reverse complement strand
GTCGCCGCGAAGCTCACCGTCTGCCCCATGGCGATCGTCGTAGTCGCCGGGGTCATGTTGATTGTCGGCGCCGGATTCACCGTGAGGGTGAGACTCTGGCTGACACCGCCGTACGATGCCGTGATCGTGACCGGCGTGGCTGCGGCCACAGCGGTCGTCTGAATCGCGAAGCTTCCGCTCGCCGCGCCTGCAGCTACCGCGATCGACGCGGGGACCGACGCCACCGCCGGATTCCCGCTGGTCAGTGCGACGTTCACGCCGCCCGTCGGCGCTGCGCCCGTCAGACTGAAACTCGCGGACACGGAGTTGCCTCCGATGATGGCGAGTTGGCTGTCGGCCAGCGTGCCGAAGGTCGGCGGAGGCGCCTGAATCTCCAGGGCCGCCGTCTTCGTGATGCCGTTGTACGTCACTGAAATCGTCGCCGTGAGGGTCTTGGTGACGGCCAGTGTTTTGATCTGGAACATGGAAAACATCGTGGTCGGGAAGACTGTGACCGTCGGCAACTGAACGATCGCCGCCGGGTCGGAACTCGTCACCGTGGCCTGGCCCGCAACTCCGGGAATCGCGGTCAAGGTGAGACGGCCCACCGAGTTGACTCCGCCGAGCACCGAAGCCGGGCTGAGAATCACCGCGTCGAGCGTGGCGGGTGCCAAATTGATCGTCACCTTTGCCGTTGCCTGCAGCACCGGATTTGCAGCGCTGGTCGCCGTCACCGTCACCGTCTGCGTATACGGCAGACCGGTCGGCGCGGTATAGACGCCCGCGGCGGAGATGCTGCCCGTCGCACTATCGAGCGACCACGTGACCGCCGTATTCGAAAGCCCGGTAACTGCAGCCGACAAACTGACCGATTCGCCGCCATTCACCGTAGCCGTAGCCGGTGTAACACCGATCCCGGGTGTCGGTACGTCGACCGTCAAGGGATCGGTCTGCGCCGACAGACCGCCCGCGGCGTCATACGCTGCGACCGCATACGTGTAGCGCGTCCCAGCCACAATCGACGTATCCGTAAGGTTCGCACCAGAGGTGACCGCCACCTGCGAACCATTGCGGTACACCTTGAAGCCCGCTGTCGAGCCGCCGCCCGAGGTCCAGCCGAGCACCACCTGGTCTGATGCGATCGTACTGGCGAGCATGCCCGTGGCCGCCGGAAGCGCCACGCTCACAGCCTCCGTAATCGGCGCGGTCTCCGCGGCAATCCCGCGCTCGCCCCTCGCGACCAGTTGATTGTTCGCGTCCAGATATTTCGCCTGGTAGTAGACGACGTGCATCGGCAGCGCCGGAATCGTGATCTGGCAGCCGCCCAAGCACGCCACACCCGCGTAGTTGTCCGTCTGCGCGTAGTAGAACGGATCGTTGATGTCGGTGTTGATCACCGGCGACGTCGCGACGCATACCTCGCGGCGGCTGGTGCAGAAATGCTGGTCGGCCGCGCCCTGCTCGGCGTATCCGAACTCCACCACCGCGCGCACGATCCGCGGATCGGCCGGCGGTTTCAAACTCACCATCACCGGCAGGAAGGTCGAGCGATCCTTCCCGTCGAGCGGTGTGTACGGCGGCAGCTTAACCATCATCACGTTGCTGTGGGTCCCGATCGAAACACCAAACATCGCCCACGAACCGTCCGGCAGCGACTTCGCCGTCGGATAATCGAACATGTTGCGCGGCGAGGACAGCGCTTTGGTGAGCACGCGGCTATATGCCGCGCTGTTGCTGTAGAGTCCCAATTGCGCCACCGCCGAACCGTAAGTGGGGAAGGCTGCGATGCACAGATCATTCGCCGACCCGTACGTGCACCAGGGATTCAGCAGATTCGGCACATTGGCAAAAACATCGCCCGCCGCCGATCCCGCGGCGCACTCGCCCGCCTTGCGCGCTACGCAGTACTTGTACGAATCGCCCGGCCCGTCGCTCAACAACGCACCCGGTCCGCTGATGTCGATGAGACTCTGCTTTCCCGAAATCGCCAGCGTCGGCTGATTCTTGCGATTGCCCACGTCCTTCACGTATCCATCGAAAATGTACTTGTACAGTTGTCCGGAAACCAGCCTCGCGCCGGGATTGGGGCTGAACACATTCCCGCCGCCGAACCCGACCATATCGAGGAACCAGTTCTGATCCTGCGGACTCGCCTGCGACTGGTGATAGCTGGGATGTTTGATGTAACTGTTCCCCCACGCGATCCCGAGCGATCCGTTGAACTTCGGCGAAGATTCCATGTACAGAATATTCGGGCTGTTGATCTTGTCCTGCACCGGCCCGACCACCGCCGCGTATTCTTCATTGATGCGGACGTTGGTTCCCCAATCGTCATGTCCGCCCACCGGCCAGTAGACGTCCTTCACGTAGGACGTTCCCGTCTGATCGACCCCAAACGGATCGTTGAGGAACTTCCAATACACCATCGGCCCGAACGCATTGCACGCAGCCTTCACCTTGGCGCCCACCGCATGCGAGGCGGCGGTGCTATTGCCGTAGCCGCGCTGCACCTGCCACGAGGTCGCGCTCAGCTTCGCCACAATCTTAATGCTTTCGAAATTGTCCTGGAACTGGAACACATCGCCCGCCTGCGCGTCGATCAGGTGCGAATCGAGCGACCCGCTCGCCGGTTCGCCCGACAAGCTGATCACCGTATCTCCGGCGCCGATCGCCGATGTCGTCAGGCTGAAGTATGGCCCGGTGCCCGTCTGTCCGGCCGGTCCATCCATGCTGTGGAACGTAATCGAAACCAGCGGCGCGCCGTCGATAATCTGCGCGTTGTGCAGGCCGCACCACCGCGACACGGGATTGTCGTATGTCTTCGCCGTGGCGATCACGTGCGGGCACTTCGTGGGATCGCTCCCGCAGCTCGCGATCGGCTGCCGGTTCCCCATATCGACAATGCCGAGCCACCCGTACGTATCCTGAATCCCCTTCAGGCAGCTGATCAGTCCGTATTGTCCGCGGACCGCCAGCGTGCACCCGAACTGCGTGGAATCGAACGCGGCGTTGAAAGCCTTCATCAAATCGCCGGCGGACGACGAGAAGAACGTGTCCCACAACATCGTCGCCTGCTGAGACTTCGAAGCCGCGGAACTATAATCGCCGGAATACGTGCCGCGCAGTACGACTGCCTTCCCCGACGCGTCCGTGGTATTCCGATAGATCTTTCCATCCGCCAGATCGACCGCCGGATATGCGTCGGGAAGGTATCCCAGATAGCGCGCCTCGCCGGACGATGGAATGATGTAGTAGAGCAGTCCCCATCCGCCATCGCCGCTCGGAAACGCGCACATGTAGCCGGGACCCGGCCCGACCAACCCATTGCCGCACATCCGTGTGAATCCGCCGTAATTGAGGAACGCGCCGAGCCCGTTCGGATTGTCGTTCAACGTGGAGACCGGCTTGATCAGCCCGCCGGTATGCGGGTCGACGATCGTGAAATTGCGGTCCGCCGGGATCGTAGGGATCACCCACTGACCCGGATGCTGCGTGTCCACCTGCGGCAGATCCGAGTACGTCATTCCCATCGGAATGTTCGTCGTGCTGAAGCTGCCCGAGACCGCACTCTGTCCGCACGATACGCGGTAGTAATGCAGTGTGTTCGCCTGCAGCGCGCGCGAGTAGCGATTTGCATCGATCGCGAGATCCGCCATGCGCGTGCCGAGCACGACGATGCGGAATCGCCCGTTCACCACGCTCGAAGCCCGCAGGTCGGAATTCGCACCCGCGAAAAGCTGCGTGTCGACATCGTGCACCAGCGGGCGCAACGATGAGGACTCGCTGAC
This sequence comes from Candidatus Solibacter sp., assembly GCA_025463045.1. GTDB lineage: Bacteria > Acidobacteriota > Terriglobia > Bryobacterales > Bryobacteraceae > Solibacter. Next base: position 709 of record JAOAPT010000191.1, on the reverse strand, counting down.
TTCCACCGCGCACGCCCCATCCACGGGCGCCGCATAGGAGATCACGGCCTGCGTCGTTGTGGTACCGATCACCGACACGTTGAAGGAACTCTGGGCGAGCGCCGAAGTCACGCTCAGCAGGGAAGCTGTCAGAAGAAGGAAGAACCGTCGCACCATTGAAATCACGCTCCGAAATTACCTTTTCGGAACGGACTGGCCGAATATGGGGGAAATCGACGAAAATTTGCCGTGTAAGGTGACAATTTCCTGCCACTCGGTAGGGCTGGGGCGTTTACTAGGGAAGAGTCCTGCGATCCTACTTCCCGCGCGGCCGTCCGGGAGGATGCGGGACGTTCGTCGTGCCCGACTCCGCAATCGCGGAAGTCTCCGCTGCGACTCCGCGCTCGCCCATCGCCACCAACTCACCGTTCTCGTCCAGATATTTCGCCTGGTAGTAGAGGACGTGCATCGGCAGCGCCGGAATCGCGATCTGGCAGCCGCCCGAGCATGCCACGCCCGGGTAGCTGTCGGTCTGCGCGTAATAGAACGGATTGTCGATATCGCTGCTGATCACGGGCGACGCCGCAACGCACACCTCGCGGCGGCTGGTGCAGAAGTGCTGGTCCGGCGTGCCCTGCTCGGCATAGCCGAACTCCACCACCGCTCGTACGATCCGCGGATCGGCCGGCGCCTTCACGTTCACCGGCACCGGCAGAAACGTCGAGCGATC
>JAOAPT010000188.1 GCA_025463045.1 Candidatus Solibacter sp. | reverse complement strand
GCCCGTGGCTGCAATTGGTCGACGATCCCCACGTACAGCCTCAACAGTCCTTTGGCTTCCCGCGTTTGCCCTCCGCATTCCTGCGCCATCAGCGTTCGCGTTACCCAGCCGTATATTCCTCCCGATTCTTTGCCTCAAATCGAAACTCCTCGCTGGCTGCCATGAACGCCCGACTGCTCCAGACTTAGCCGTTCTCCGTTCCTCATGCCGACGATCAACTCCCAGCATGCGGGTTCTCCTCCCCTTCAGGCTCATCTTGCGTTAGAAACACGCTTCGCCTCCAGGCTCATCCTGAGTTATACAAGCCTCCCATTTCTCATGATTCGCTGCGATGGCTATAATGAGACTTGCGCCTCACAGCCTCGCTTTTACTCGCATTTACACCTGTTATCGCCGTCGCTCAGTTGTTGCCGATGCCCAAACCGGAAACCGTGGTGGTCACCGGCACCTACGAACCGATGTCGCTCGAAGAGATCGACCGTGCGATCCGCGTGCTGCCTGCGCGCAGTCAGAGCCTGGTACTCAATACCCTCAGCGATCTGCTGAAACTCGACCCGTCGCTCGATCTTGCGGAGCGCGCGCCCAATGGCGTCCAGGCCGATCTTTCGATTCGCGGCGCCGGGTTCGGCAAGACGCTCGTGCTGCTCAATGGAATGCGGATCAACGACGCGCAATCGGGCCATCATAATCTGGATATCCCGGTGCCGCTTGAATCGGTGTCGCGTGTCGAAGTGATGCGCGGCTCGGGCTCCACGATGTACGGATCGGACGCGATCGGGGGCGTAGTCAACATCATCACCGAACCACCGCCCACGACGGAGCTCCGCCTGCGCACCGCCTTCGGCAGCGACGGCATCAATCAGCAGCGCGGCGCCATCAACATCGCCGGCAAGAAGATCTCCGAACAGCTCTCCTTCGCCCGCGATTTCTCCACCGGCTTTCGCGAAGATCGCGACTATCGCAACCTGCAGGTCGCCAGCGTGACGCGCATCGCGACGGCGATCGGCAACGGCTCGGTAAACCTCGCGTACATGGACCACCCGTTCGGCGCCGATCAGTTCTACGGCAATTTCAACTCGTGGGAAAACACCAAGACCTGGTTCGCCGGCGTGCAGCAGGCGCTCGGTGAGAAGACCAGCGCGAGTTTCTCCTTCCGCCGCCACAGCGATCTGTTCGTGCTCTACCGGGACCGTCCGCAGGTCTTCACCAACCACCACTCCGATGAAAGCTATCAGCTCTCTCTGCGCCGTCGCGAGGAGATGTCGCCCACGACCACGATCTACTACGGTGTGGAGGGCTTTCACGAATCGGTGATCAGCAACAATCTCGGCGATCATGCGCGCTCTCGCGCCGCGGGGTATGCGGCCGTCGATTTCCGCGCGCTGCACCGCTTCTCGGCGACGATCTCGGCACGCGAGGAACTTTATCGCAGCTACTCGGCCGCCTTCACGCCGACGGTGGCCGCCGGATACTGGCTGTCTCCGCAGGTGAAACTTCGCGCATCGGCCAGCCGTGCGTTTCGCGTGCCGAGCTATACGGACCTCTACTATCACGATCCTGCCAACGTGGGCAGTCCGACGCTGCGTCCCGAGCGCGCGTGGACGTACGAAGGCGGGATGGATTGGACGCCGAGCAATACGCTACGCGGCGACATCACGTTCTTCGAACGGCAGGAGCGCGACGGCATCGATTACTACCGCGCTTCGCTGACCGACATCTACCGCGCAGTCAACATTCAGAATCTGAACTTCCGCGGCGTGGAAGCGTCTTTGCACTGGACGCCTTCGCGCACGCATACATTCGACCTGCGGTATACGCAGTTGCGCGCGACGCAGGATACGATCGCGGCGGGGTTCACCAAGTACACGTTCAACTACCCGACGCGCTCCGGTGTGTTCTCGTGGCAGGCAACGCCGCGCGGCAATTTCATCTTCCGCACGCGGATCGGGGTGGTGGAGCGCTACGCGCAATCGGCCTACCCGGTGTGCGATGTGTACATGGGACTGCCGCACAAATCGGTGCATCCTTATATACAGGTGAGCAACCTGGCGAACTCCTATTACCAGGAGATTCCGAATGTCCCGATGCCGGGCCGGACGATTGTCGGCGGCATCGAATTCGTATTCCGAAAGAGATAACGCATGAAAACTCTCGGACTGATTTTCCTTCTCGCAGGCGCCGGCGTAGCGGCGCAGGATGACACCGTCGAATGGCTCGGCAGCTATCGCCAGGCGCTACAGCAGGCGAAGGCGCAGCACAAGCCCTTGTTCGTGGAATTCCGCTGCGAGGCTTGAATCGCCGGCAGAGTTTTTGACGCACAGGTTGTGCTGTCACCGAAAGATTCACCGCTGGGCAAACAACTGGGCCGCTACGTCTGCGTACGCATCACGCGCATGGACGATGTGGATGTGGGGCTGTTCGATCGCGATTGGAACAACACGATCTACTTCTTCGCGATGAATGCGGACGAGCAGATCTACTTCCGCTACGGCGGCCGCGATTCGGCATCGCCCGATACGTACCTCAACGTGGACAGTCTCGAACTGGCGCTGCGGCAGGGCGCCGAGATGCATGAGCGCGGAGTGAAGCTGCCGCCGCGTCCGAAGGCGCTTTACCCGCGCGAGATTCCACTGCTGGTGCAGCGCACTTTCGCTCAGCGGCAGTGCGTAGAGTGCCATCTGATCGGCGATTTTCAGAATCTTCAGCGTGAGCAGGATGGGGTGCTCGATAAGCTGACGCACCTGTATCGCTCGCCCGATATCAAAACGCTCGGCATTGAGTTGGATGTACCGAAAGGTCTCGTGGTCAAGCAGGCGAGCGGCGCGGCGGCTGCGGCCGGGATGCAGGCGGGCGATAAAATCGTCGCGTGGAATGGTGCTCCAGTGTTGACGTTCGGCGATCTGCAGTATCAGTACGACAAAGTCGATCGCAAGTCGACGAAGGTGACCGCACAGGTGGAACGCGGCGCGAGTTTGGAGATTGCGCTCCCGGAGCGGTGGTGGTGGACCGATCTGCGCCTCCGCCAATCGAGCGTCGACCCGCGGCTGGATTTCGAGGACCGCCCGCTGAGTGCCGACGAGAAGAAAAAGTTCGGTCTGCCCGCCGATGGCTTCGCCAGCATGGTGAAGTACGTTTCGGATTTCGCCAAGATTCGGAAGACGCACGAGTTGCGGACCGGCGATATCATCTATGCGGTAGACAAAGTGGAGCGCGACGATCTTGCCAACACGGCGGAGTTGTTCCTGAAACTGCGCAAGAAGGCGGGGCAGGCGGCAGCGCTCAGCGTAATCCGCGATGGGAAGCGGATCGAAATGCCGCTGCAGTCGTATCAATTGAGCTTTCGAAAATGAGGACTTCAAGCCGAGTCGCGATGAACCGAAGCACCGACCGTAAGGGAGTCGCATGGACCTGCGGCTCACCCAGGCCGATTAAGAACCGGGACCCCAATCCGAGCCGCGACCATTAGGGAGTCCCATGGACCTGCGGCCCACCAAACGCGATGAAGAACAAGCCCCTATCAGAGCCGCGACCGTCAGGGAGCGGTGGTCGCGTGGCCACCGCTCCGTAACCGTCGCGGTTCTGATTGGAGTACGTTCTTCAACGGAGTTTTCCATGGCCCCTTCAGGGCCACAACAAAGGATGAACTTTGACGATCGCTTCTTGGCGCGTCATTTTCAGGGGAGTTCTTCATGGCCCCGTTCGGGGCCGCAACAAGGGATGAAAATGCATGATGCTTGTTGGCGCGTCATTTTCACGGGAGCGGAGGCGAAATAGCGCGTAGCGCGATGAGAGGAATAGCCGCGATTCTGCTGTCGGTAACAGCATTGGCATCCGATTGGACGGCGCCCGTCGAGATCCGTCACGACGACGAGTTAGCGATCTCGTATCAGGCAAAGATGGACGGAGATTTACTCCTGGTGAAGGCGACGATCGGGCCGGGGTGGCACACATTTTCGATGGACAATCAGCGGCGGGTCACCGAAAAACTCGCGGGGAAGCCGGCGATCAGCAATGACAAGCCCACGTCGATCGCGTTGAGTGGCGGACTTTCCGTGGCCGGGCCATGGTTCGAAACGCCGCCGAAAGATTTCTCGCATCCGGAGTTGCGCTGGTTCAGTTGGGGCTTCGAGGGGCAGGCATTGTTCGCGGCAAAGGTGAAACGGGCGGGCAGCGGTCCGACGAAAGTCGCGATGCGCGGTCAGGCCTGCACGGCATCCGTGTGCAAGAACATCGACGTTACGATTTCGCTGACTGATACAAAGCCCGGGCACGGGCCGGGCGTAAACCTGGGCTTAAACCTGAAGGAGCTGGAGCAGGTGCGGTAGTCTTCCGCTCCTGGTCGACGATCATGATCGCCATGGCCAGATGAGTCAACGCCTGGGCAGGATCGCGGCGGATCATCGAAGCGCGGACGTCGCGCAGGACGACGCGAATTCTACCGCGCACTTCCCGCGCCGCCGGCTGCCACTCCGCGAACGCCACCACCAATCCCGGGATATCTGCCTGCGTCCCGCCCTGCACGCTGCGCGCTACGGCGCGAAGTTTGCGCAAAAAGACGTGGGCGGTGGTGATCATCTTTACGCAAATGAGGCACGCGCCGTGCCGATGAATGGTAGAGTACAAATCATGTTGGGGATCGACCTTTCCACATGCGGTAAACTGGGGTATTCCAAGGCGTAACCAATTGTCCCGAATCGCGCTTACGTTTCTCCTGCTGGCTGCCTTCGCGGCTCCGGCGCTCCCGGCCGAAACCGGGCAACTCGACGCAAGTCCCAGCCTTTTCACGGTGATGGCTGCGATCAACGCGTCCGGCTACAAGGCCGATCTGGCGTCGCCGAATAATCACCCACTGCGGGAAGCGATTCAGAAGGAACTCGCCAAGCGCGAGATCCCGTCGCTCGCCGGACTGAAGGACTTCTTCGAGCGGCACCGAAGGCGCACCGATGCGCAGGAATTGAGCCAGTATATTTCATTCGCGCTCTCCTCCACGGGGCCGCCTTCGTTCGAATTCGCGATGCGCGATGTCGAAGTTCCGCCGGATGTCGCGGGCATGAAAGAGCTCTCCAAGCTGCTGGCGGCCTTCTATAAGGAAGGGAATCTCGACAACCTGTGGCAGCGCTCGCAGCCGGCGATCGAACAGTACATCGCGCGGTATCACGAGCCGGTGACGTCTGCCGTACTGCAGGTCAACGGGTACATGCGGCAAATGACGTCGGGGTTCAAGAACCGGCGATTCCAGGTGTTCGTGGAATTGCAGGCGGCCCCGAATCAGATTCAGACGCGGAGTTATAGCGACAATTACACGATCGTCGTGACGCCGTCGCCCGAGCCGCGGATTTTCGATATCCGACACGCATACCTGCACTATCTCTTGGACCCGCTCTCGACGCGCAATCAGGAGATCCTCGATCGCAAGAAGAGCCTGGTCGATCACGCGATGCGCGCGCAGGCATTAGGCGATGCGTATAAAGAAGACTACCTGCTGCTGGTGACCGAGTCGCTGATCAAGGTGGTGGAATCGAGGATCGATCACAAGCCGGCGATGGTGCAGCAGGCGTTCGCGGAAGGCTACATCCTGGCGCCGTATTTCGCCGAGGCATTGCCGGTGTACGAGAAACAGGAAAGCTCGATGTTCCTGTACTACAAGGAAATGGTGCAGGCGATCGACGTCGTAAAGGAAGATCGCCGGCTGACGGGCGTGGAGTTCAGTAAGACGAGTTCGGAACGGCCGGTGGTGAAGACCGCCCCTGCGCCGGCGCCCGAACCCGTGGGTGCGGCGAAGACGCTGGCCGAGGCGGAGGCGACCTACAGTTCGCGGGAACTGGCGAAATCGAAGGCGCTATTCCTGAAAGTTCTAGAGCAGACGGAAAAGAGATCGGTGCACGCCTCCGCCTACTACGGGCTGGCGCGCATCGCGCTGATTGAAAAAGATCTGGACTCGGCGGAACGGTTGTTCCAGAAATCGTTGGAATCGGAACCGGAAGCATTCGACAAAGCGTGGGACCTTGTGTATCTTGGGCGGCTGGCGATCGGGCAGGGCGATCGCGACCGGGCGATCCAATACTTCGAAAGCGTTCTGAAACTCGAGGGCGCGACGGAGAAGGCCCGGACGGACGCGCGACAGGGTCTCGAATTGACGAAAAAACCGTAGAAATCTTGAAGGAGTTTTACCGCATGAAACGAATCATTCTGACCGGCCTTGTAGCATTCGGCGCCGGCATGGCGAGCCTGATGGCGCAGGCTCCGGCACAGGCGCCCGCGGCGGCGCCCAAAGGACCCGCCCCGAAATCGAAGGGCGAAATGGATGCGCTGCAGGCGCTGCAGGCAGCCCAGGGCAATCCGGACGCGACGATCGCGGCCTGTGAAAATCTGATCACCAACTTCGCCGATACGGATTTCAAAGCGATCGCGCTGTTCATGGAAGCCGACGCTTACGAGAAGAAGAAGGATCCCGAGCACATGGTGATCTTCGCTGAGCGCTCGCTGGAAGCGAATCCGCAGAATTTCCAGGCGGCGCTGATGCTCGCGAAGTACTACGCCTCGAGCACGCGCGAGAACGATCTGGATCGCGAAGAGAAGCTGGGCAAGGAAGAGAAGTATGCCGCGCAAGTGATCGACATGATGAAGGACGCGGCCAAGCCGAATCCGCAGATTCCTGACGATCAGTGGGGCGAAGTGAAGAAGGACATCTCGGCCGAGGCGTACAACACGATGGGGCTGGGAAATATGACGCGCAAGAAGTATGACGCGGCGGCGGCGAATTTCAAGCAGGCGGTGGACACCAATTCGCGTCCGGAACCGGCGTACATGGTGCGCTACGCGTCGGCGCTGCAACAGGCCGGCAAGAACGACGAGGCGATCGTGTGGTGCGACAAGATTCTGGCGGACGCTAATGCGCATCCGCAGATCAAGACCCTGGCAACAACGATTAAGAACAATGCCTTGAAGTCGAGCGGCAAGGCACCGGCCGCCGCGCCGGCGAAATAGACCACCGCTACATGCCCGCGGAGTCCGCATTACTCGAGTTGAAACTGAATTATCGGTTCAACGATCCGGAGCTATTGCGCCGCGCACTGACTCATAGTTCGCTGGCCAACGAAAGCCGGCCGGGCTCGGGCACCGGATCGCCGTTAAACGACAACGAGCAGTTGGAGTTTCTCGGCGATTCGGTGTTGGGCTTTTTGATTGCCGAGGCCTTGGTGCGCCGCTTCCCGGAGTATCACGAAGGCGACCTATCCCGATTGAAGGCGCACTTGGTGAGTGCCGCGCATCTGCACGGTGTCGCGCGACGGTTGGATTTGGGGAGCTTCCTGGAGTTGGGGCGCAGCGAAGAAATGAGCGGCGGCCGGACCAAGAAGACGCTGCTGGTGGATGGGCTGGAAGCCATCATGGCGGCGATTTACCTGGATGGCGGGGTGGACGCGGCGCGCGCTTTCGTCGCGGCGCACGTGCTGGACGCTCCGTTCTTCGGAGACGAAGAGGCGGGCACCGATATCCAGCCGGCGATCACAAACTTCAAGAGCGCGCTACAGGAGCTGGCGCAGGCGCGCAAACTGCCGCAGCCGCGATATGCGGTGGTGCGGGAGCGCGGACCTGAGCATTCCAAGACGTTCACGGTGGAGGTCCGGGTGGGGAAAGAATGGACCGCACAGGCCGAGGGACGGACGAAAAAGATTGCCGCGCAGCGGGCGGCGCGCGGCTTGTTCGAGCGACTCATGGGCGACCCGATCGTCCCTGTACCGGAAAGCAGCCTGCCGGAAATAGGCCTGCCGGAAGATCCCGCGGAGAGCGGAGCTATTTCGGCGACATGACGGACTTCATGAACCCTGCGGAGTTCGCCAACATCCGCAAAAGCGAAGAAACATTCTGGTGGTACCGGGGGATGCGGGAGATTCTCTTCCGCATGATGGATCCGCAGTTGAAAGCGCGGCGGATCGAGCGGGCGCTGGAGGCGGGCTGCGGGACGGGATACCTTTCGCAGATTCTGCAGCGCGAACGCGGCTTGCCGGTAGTGCCGATGGATCTGAGCGGGCACGGACTCCGGTACGCGCGCGAGCTGGGTGTGCGGAATCCGGTGCAGGGCGACATCCGGTCGCTGCCGTTCGCCGATGGGGCGTTCGACCTGACGATGTTGATCGACGTGATCGCGCATTTGCCGCTGGGCGAGGAAGTTCATGCGGCGCGGGAGCTGGCGCGGGTGACGCAGCCGGGCGGCCTCGTGGTGGTACGGACGGCGGCGCTCGACATCCTGCGCAGCCGGCACTCGATGTTCGCGCATGAGCGTCAGCGCTTCACGCGGCGGCGATTGATGGGACTGTTCGCGGGGGTCGGGATTCGGATCACCGGGTGCACTTACATCAATTCGCTGCTGATGCCGGCGGCGCTGTTGAAGTTCCGCGTATGGGAGCCGCTGCTTCAGAAGGAGCCGGATAGCGGCGTGCACCCGGTGGCGCCGTGGCTGGACCAGTTATTGTATGCGCCCCTGGCGGCAGAGGCCGCGTGGGTGGGCGCGGGGCATCGGTTCCCGGTGGGGCAATCCTTGATGCTGATCGGCGAGAGGGCGATGTGAAGTTCGCGTCGCTGAGCGTCTTCTTTCCGGCGTACAACGATGCGCCCTCGCTTCCGGGACTGCTCGCCAAGACCTTCGCGGCGCTGGAAGTGCACGTGGCCGACTACGAAGTGATCGTGGTCAACGACGGGAGCTACGACAACACAGCGCAGGTTCTCGAAGAACTGCGGACGAAGTACGCACCGTTCCTGCGGGTGGTGACGCACGAGCAGAATCGCGGGTACGGCGGCGCGCTGCGCAGCGGGTTCGCGAGCGCGAAGAAGGACTTCGTTTTCTATACGGACGGCGACGGGCAGTACGACCCGGCCGAGTTGCCGCGATTGTTGGAGTTGATGACGCCGGAGACGGGGCTGGTCAACGGCTTCAAGCTGGAGAGGCATGATCCGGCGCACCGGATCTGGATCGGCAGCACATACAACTTCTGCGCGCGGCTGCTGTTTGGAATAGGGATTCGCGATATCGATTGCGATTTCCGACTAATTCGAAGGCGGCTGCTCGAGAAGGTGCAGTTGACATCGACGAGCGGGACGATTTGCGTGGAGCTGGTCAGGAAGCTGGAGTTGACGCGATGCCGCGTCGCGGAGGTGGGAGTCCATCACTATCCCCGCCTGCACGGCAAGTCGCAGTTCTTCCGGTTGCGATCGCTCGCGACCACACTGGTCGAACTCGTGCGGCTTTGGCTGCGGGTGGTGGTGCTACGGCGGGGACGATACTGAGGAGCGTCAGAGCGCCGGCTTGCTGGCGGACAAGGTGCGTTCAAGGGCGCGGAGGCGTGTCAGCGCCTCGGGTGCGGGGAGTTTCTCGATCGTCGCGATCAGCGAGCGGATTGCTGGTTGATTGACGGACTCCTGGGAATCGCGCTTGGGTCTGGGCACGGACTGAAGCGCGTCGAGCATCGACCTGAGATCGGGCGTGGGGCTTTCAAGCCGGCGGATTAATTCGCGAGTGGTGGCGAGGAGAGCCTTGCGCCGCTCGATGAATTGGGCAACCCTGGCGGAGTCGCCGGCAGTGGATCCATCTGCGAAGAGGGCGGCGCGGAGTTTAACATAATCCGGGACGGCACCAACCGTCATGTTGGTCACGGGGATTCGCTTTTCGGCGCCGGGGGCAATGGGGTCGCCTCCAACGAGTTCGTCCTGCCAGAGAGTGTAGGAACTCCCGGGGTAATCGACTAACTCGATCAAGTAGCCGGTGAGGGGCGGCGCGGCGGCGTTCTTGACGAAGAAAATGGAGCCTCCAGTGGTGGGCTCGATTCGTAGGACGGGGAGCGGCGCGTCGGCGGCCAAGGCGGACGCGGCGGCGAGGACGAAGGCGGCGAGTCGCATGAGTACTATTATGCTGTACACTGCTAGCCATGCGAATCTTACTCATCGCCGGCCTCGCTGCCGGGGCTTGCTTCGCGCAGGACATCGCCGTCAAGGTAGACGGCAAACCCTTCACGATTTTCAACTATGGCAAAGATGCGAATAAGCCGTTTCTGGCGCCCATAAGGTCGGCGTCGGGGAAGATTGTTACGCGGCGATTCCCCATGGAGAAGGTCGAGGGCGAGAGCAAGGATCACCTGCATCATCGCGGACTGTGGTTTTCTTATGACGATGTGAACGGGACGAAGTTGTGGGAGAACGATCCGTCATATACCAAGCCGCACATGGGGCCGGAAGTGGTGCGGAGCGCAGAGTTGAAAGAAGGCGGGAAGGCGATCGCGGCGGTGATCGAATGGCGCGATGAGAAGGGGAAAGTGCTGCTGGTGGAGAATCGCGATATGGCGTTCGCCGGCGACGCGAACGTGCGCACGATCGACTTCCATATCACCCTGACGGCGGCGCAGGATGTCACGCTGGGCGACACGAAAGAGGGCGCCTTCGCCATCCGCCTCGACGATGCCTTCACGGAGCGCAGGGGAATGAAGATGGTGGACGCGGATGGGCGCGAGAAGATGGCCAACATCTGGGGGAAGCGTTCCAACTGGGTGGATTATTCGGCGACGTTAGACGGCGAGAAGCTCGGCGTGGCCATGTTCGATCATCCCAGTAATCCGCGGCATCCGACTTACTGGCACGCGCGGGACTACGGCTTGTTCGCGCTGAATCCGTTCGGACGGCAGGCATTCGATCCGAAGCAGGAAGAGAGTAACTGGAAGATCCCGACGGGCCAGAAGATCGAGTTCCGATGGCGCGTGTTGATTCACCCCGGCGATGCGCAGACAGGTAAGGTCGCGGACTTATACAAGGAGTACTCAGCGAAATAGCGTCGCGTACTGAAGGTATGGGCCGGCGGGCGTTCTGACTGGCTGAACGGATAGCGTGAAGGAACGGCTGGCGACCATGCCGTCGTAACCTTCGGCGAGCAGGGTGTAGTGGGTGGTGTGCTCTGGTACGACGTCCAGGCAGCGATTTTGCTGCGGGAGCACGTTCTGCATGGGAGAAATCCGGACGACCTTCGCGTTTTGGACCGCGTAACAGAGTTGTGCGGTTTCGCCCGGACTCAAGGTGCCCACGGTGGCATAGAAGCGCAGGATGCGGACAGGACCGGCGGCAGCGCCCAGCGGATGAATCCACATCTGGCCGCCGGGTCGGCGCAGCGCGCTGAGTCCCCAGAGGGAGACGAGGAGGCCTACCGCCAGGAATAGCTTTGCGAACCGCAGCAGCATTTCGTTAATAAGACTCCGTCATGTAAGGATTAGTTTCAAATCTGCGGTAACCTGCAAGATTATGGCCATCCGGATCGTGCAGGTAGACGCGTTTACGAATCGTGCATTCGCGGGGAATCCCGCGGCGGTGTGTGTGTTGAAGGAAGCTCCCGACGAACAGTGGATGAAGGATGTCGCGCGTGAGATGAATCTGTCGGAGACGGCGTATCTGGTCCCGAAGGACGATGGGTACAACTTGCGCTGGCTGACTCCCGCGGTCGAGGTGGATTTGTGCGGGCACGCGACTGTGGCTTCGGCGCACGTACTGTGGCAGGACGGTCACTTACCGGCGGACCGGCAGGCGGTGTTTCATACGCGAAGCGGGCGGCTGACGGCGGACCGGCGGGGGGAGTGGATCGAGTTGGATTTCCCGGCGAAGCTGGCGGTGGCGGCCGAGGCCCCGCCGGAATTGCTGCCGGCGCTGGGAGTGGCGGAGGCGAAGTTCGTCGGGAAGAATGCGTTCGACTATCTGGTGGAGGTGGACTCGGAGGCGACCCTGCGGGCACTCGCACCGGATCATTCGACGCTCCGGAAATTGCCGGTGCGCGGGATCATCGTGACGGCGCAAGGGAGTGGGGAATACGATTTCGTCTCGCGCTTCTTCGCGCCGGGGTCGGGGATCGATGAAGACCCGGTGACGGGGTCGGCGCATACGGCGCTGGGACCGTACTGGGCGGGGCGGTTGGCCAAGCGGGAGTTCACGGCGTTCCAGGCGTCGGCGCGCGGCGGCGTAATTCGCGTGCGCCTGGAGGGGGATCGCGTGAAGCTCGGTGGGCAGGCCGTGACGGTGATGACGGGCGAGTTGCTGGCGTAAGCCGAGCCCCAATCCGATCCGCAGCCGTTCCGCATTTTGGCGAGCAAGGGAGCGCAGCCACGTCGGTCTGCTCGGCGCCCCGTTGAAGAGCCGCGCCCCGATCCGAGCCGCGGCGGTTAAGGAGTGGTAGTCACCGAAGAGGGCCACCGCTCCCTTGCTCGCCAAAGCGCGAGTCACGTTCCTGACCATTTCGTCAGGGTCGACCGGGCGGATGATCATCGAGGGCGGAGTCCAGGCAATGCGAATTGCATTTTCGACGCTGGCGGCGAGCGGGCATTTGAATCCGATGTTGACGCTGGCGCGGAAAGTGCGCGAGCGGGGCCACGACGTTTTCTTCGTCGGCGGATTGGATTGCGAAGCGTCGGTGCGCGGGGCGGGCTTTGAGTTTCGCTCGTTCGCGGAGAGCGAGTTTCCGGCAGGATTTCGGCGGGAGATGGAGGCGCGGCTGTCGAAGCTGCATGGGATCGCGGGACTGCGATTTACGCTCGATCAGCTGATTGCTGTGTTCGAGGCGGAGGTGCGGGAGGGGCCTCGAGTGCTGCGCGAGGCTCGGGCCGAAGCGGCGGTCGTCGACGAAGTGCCGGGGGGAATTGGGCTGGCGGCGGAGAAGATGGCGCTGCCGGTGGTGCGCGTGGCCAACGCGCTGCCGATTCTAATGGACGCGCGGATACCGCCCCCGTTTGTGGACTGGGCGTACGGAGAAGGCTGGGTATCGCAACTGCGGAACCAGGCGGCATGGGGCGCCTTCCGGTTCGCGCTGCGTCCGTTCTTCCAGGCCGCGAAACGGCATGGGGCCGATGTGAACATCGGGGGCACGCGGATTGCGCAACTGCCGAAGGCGTTCGATTTTCCGGTGCCCGCGCCTTTCCATCATACGGGGCCGTTTCACGATGCGCGCTGGCGTACCCCAGTCGCGTTTCCGTGGGAGAGGCTGAACGGGGCGCCACTGATCTACGCGTCGATGGGGACCGTGCAGAATGGGTCGGAACATGTGTTCCGGACAATCGCGGAAGCGTGCTCGGGACTGGGGTGCCAGTTGGTGATGTCGCTCGGGGAGAACGTGCACGAGGCGGCGGTAGGGGCGACGGAGTGCATCACGGTGCGGCACGCCCGACAGTTGGAATTGCTGCAGAGGGCGACGCTCTGCGTGACGCATGCGGGGATGAATACGGCGTTGGAATCCGCATCTGCCGGAGTGCCGATGGTGGCGATCCCCATCACGAACGATCAGCCTGGAGTGGCCGCGCGGATTGCGTATACGGGGACTGGGATTATCGTGCGGTATCGGGGATTGAGCGCCGCGCGGCTGCGAAGGGCGGTGACGCAGGTGCTCGGCGACGCGCGGTACGCGGAGAATGCCCGGAGAGTGCGGGAGGAAATTCAGCGGGCGGACGGGTTGACCTGCGCGGCCTTAATCATTGAGGAAACAATCAGAGCGCGTTGATATCCGCGCTTTCGAGGACTCGTTTGGAGGCGCCGTGCCGGGCGACGGTCAGCATGGCCTTGGCGAGTTGGGTGGTGGTCGTGACGTATTTGGGGAAGCGTCCCGCCAAAAGGGGAACGACGGGTGCGAGGAGTTTGTAGGAGATGCGGTAGAGCGGGGTACGCGACTGGATACCGTGTTCGGGAATAATCGCGGCAGGCCGGAAGGCGTAGCCCGATTTGACGAGTTTGATGACGTCGTTTTCGGTCTTGCCTTTTATGCGAGCCCACATGATGCGCCCTTGTTCGCTGCTGTCGGTTCCGGCACCCGAGACGTAGACGAAAGTCAGATCGACGTTCAGGCGGGCCAGAGTGCGGGCGGCCGCTAGAGTGACGTCGTAAGTGATGCGGCGGTAATCGTCTTCCTTCATGCCGGCGGAGCTGACGCCGAGCGTGAAGAAGCATGCGTCGTAGCCGGTGAGGTCGGGCTCAATGTCCGAGTAATCGAGCAGGTTGGGGCGGACGATTTCGCGGAATTTGGGGTGCGCCTGGCCGGAGGCGTTGCGGCCGATGGAGAGAACACGCTCGACGTCGGGGGCGAGGAGACATTCGCGGAGGACGCCCTGGCCGACCATGCCCGTGGTGCCGAAGAGAATGACTCGCATGACTCAGAATAGCGTGGCGCTTCAGCGGCTAGTTCGGAGTAGGTGTCTTTTCGATGTGATCGATGACCAGGAATTCAAATGCCATGGACCGGCGCTCCAGCTTGAGCCCAAACTCCTGCTGGAGAACACTAAGCATGCCTCTGTCCCGCTTTCCTCTTCCATCGCCCAGATCCTCGTAGTCCGGCGTCCAGGCCAGGTCGACTTTGTATCTGCCCGGCAGGCCGGTCGCATCGATGACGGGATGATCGGAAATCGCGCTGAGCCGGTCGACCAGCCTCGCGATGGAGATGGCGGTTCCGGAGTACCGGCCTGCGGTGGATTCGGAGAGCGAGCTCTCGGCATTGACGACTTCCTTGAGCTTGGGGCCATTCTTGGCAACGACCAACGCGTAAACCGGGCTTTGTTTGCTCTCGCGATGAACCTTTAGTCCGAATCTCCCGGCCAGCATTCTTTGAAGCATCAGACGGGCGGTGGCTGTGTCCGTTCCGGGAGGAGTAACGGCGGCGAGTTCAAATTTCTCGGTTTCGAGCCAGTTCGGGCCGGAGACCTGCCAGGGTTTTATGGAGAATGCTTCCTCGAT